>NZ_JBGUES010000017.1:0-26002 GCF_041821165.1 Poseidonibacter sp.
GAGTATTTAGTTTTATGTACAACTTTTTGCTCTTTTTCTTTTAATGTAAAACTAAAGGCATATATATGCAGGGCTAAAACTGCAATAAAACTAAATACTAAAGTTAATATATTCATATTTCATATTATGAAGTTAATAAGTCTTTTAAGCTATTTACAGGGTCTTTTCCATCTAAAACAAGTTTTACCTCATTTGCTATTGGAGTATAGATATTATGCTCTTGTGATAAGTTAAAAATAGCTTCTGATGTCTTAACACCCTCTGCTACTTCTCCTAATTCTTCAAGTATTATTTCTAAGCTTTTATTTGAAGCAAGTCCTAGTCCAACACGATAGTTTCTACTCATAGTAGAACTAGCTGTTAAAAATAAATCACCTGCTCCACTTAATCCTAAAAAAGAGGATTTTTTTGCACCAAAGTGTTTACCAAATCTGTGCATTTCTACTAATCCTCTTGAAATTAAAGAAGCTTGTGCATTTTTTCCTAAGTTTAAACCTTCACAAATTCCACTTGCAATTGCAAGTACATTTTTATATGCTCCTGCAACTTCTGCACCAATTACATCAGAGCTATAATATGTTTTAATAAACTTTGGGAAAAATGGTTTAAATTCATTATATAGTTTTTTTGATCTTGAGTTTAGAACTAATGCACAAGGTAGTCCTTGTATTACTTCTGCTGCAAAAGATGGTCCAGAAATAAAAGCAATATTTTTATCTTCAACATATTCTGAATAAATTTCATTTAGAAACTCACCACTAGATGCTTCAATTCCTTTTGATGCAACTAATATTTTTTGATTTTTATTTACAAAATTGTTTTTTAACCATAATCTTATTTCTTGTGCAGGAATTGCAATAACTAGATATTCACAATTAAGTGCAGTTTGTAAATCTGTAAAATTTTTAATATCTCGTGGAGTTCTTGAAGTAATTAAAGTTTCTTGATTTTGAGAAAGTGCAAAGTGAAGAGCTTGACCCCATTTTCCAGCACCAATTACTGCAATTGAAGATTTTGTATTATTCATAATTGTTCCTTGAAAGAAAAGAATCTATAAAAATAGATTCTTTTTGTTTTATGCTAGTCTTTCTTTAAGTAAGTCATTTACTTTAGCAGGGTTTGCACTACCTTTTGAAGCTTTCATAGTTTGACCTACAAAGAATCCAAATAGTTTATCTTTTCCTGATTTATATTGCTCTACTTTATCTTGATTTGCTGCAAGAATTCCATCAATGATATCTAAGATTGCACTATCATCAGATACTTGTTTTAATCCCAGTTCATCAATTACTGCATCTACTGCTGTTTGAGGTTTTTGCATTAAGAAGTCTAATACTTCTTTAGCTGCTTTTCCTGAAATTGTTCCATCTTCAATTCTTTTTACAACTGTTGCTAATGTTTTAGCTTGAACAGGAGAAGTTTCAATTGTCATACCTTCTGTAAATCTTGATGGTAACTCAACAGTTAGCCATGTAGTAGCATTTTTACCAGAGATTCCCTCATTCATCATTTCATCAAAGAAGTGAGCTGTTTCAAGTGATGCTGTAATAACAGAAGCGTCATACTCTTTAATTCCAAAATCTTTTACATATCTTTCTTTTTTCTCATCTGGAAGTTCAGGAATTTGTGAATATTTTTCCATCATTTCATCAGTAATAATTACAGGTAAAAGGTCAGGATCTGGGAAGTATCTGTAATCAGCAGCATCTTCTTTCCCTCTCATTGATCTAGTTTCACCTTTCTCTGGGTCAAATAGTCTTGTTTCTTGAACGATCTCAGTATCATGAATACCATCTTCCCAAGCTTCAATATGTCTATTTACTTCATAAGCAATTGCTTTTTCAATAAACTTAAATGAGTTCATGTTTTTGATTTCACATCTTGTATTTAGGTTAGTTGCACCTTTTGGTCTAATAGATACATTAACATCGGCTCTAAATGAACCTTCTTGCATATTTGCATCACTTATTCCTAAGTATCTTACAATTGAATGAAGTTTTTTAAGGTATAAAACAGCTTCTTGAGCAGATCTCATATCCGGTTCAGATACGATTTCAAGTAAAGGTGTTCCTGCTCTATTTAAATCAACTTGTGATTCATTTGCAGCATGTTTACTTTTTCCTGCATCGTTTTCTAAGTGAGCTCTTGTAACACCAATTGTTTTTTGACTTCCATCTGGAAAATCAATTGTTAATTCACCAAGTCCAACAACAGGAACTTCAAATTGTGAGATTTGGTATCCATTTGGTAAATCTGGGTAGAAATAATTTTTTCTGTTAAATATAGATTTTTGGTTAATCTCTGATTTTAATGCAGTTCCTAGCATAATTGCTTTATGCACTGCTTCTTTATTTAATACAGGAAGTGCTCCTGGTAATCCTAAACAAGTTGGACATACATTTGTATTTGGTTCTTCTCCAAAACTTGTTGCACAAGAACAAAATAGTTTACTATTTGTATTTAATTGTACGTGAACTTCTAATCCTATGATAACTTCAAACATCTATTTCCTTTTATCTTACTATTTTAATATCAGCAGTTAATTTTTCTTTTTCAAAATATTCTTTTAAAAATTTCTTTTCTCTTGTTTCCATAATATCGTTGAATATTTTGCTTTTAACTGTTTCATAATTTAATATACTTTTTCCCTCTTTTTTAATTACAAAAATAGTTGTAAACTCATCATTTATTCTAAAAATTGGAGTAAAACTATTTGCTTTTGTTTCATTTAAAAGATATTGTAATTGAGGATTTAAATTTTCATTTTCTAATATAAAAGCATTTCTTTTAACTTCTTTATTTGCAATTAAAGGGCTTTTAATTGTAGAAACTAAAGATGCTTTTCTTTTTGAAGAGTATTGAACTACACTAAATTTCTCTGCTGTTTGGAATTTATTTTTATTATTATCATAATAAATACTAATATCTTCATCTGTTGCAATTTTTAATTGACCTTTAACTAGTCTTTCAATTAGTTTTTGTCTTGTAATAACTTTTTTTGCATCCTCTTCAAATATAGAATAATCACCATATTTTTGAGTAACAATTGTTTTAAAAGTATAAACATCCATGTTGTTTGAATTTGCTAATTTCTCTGCATAAGTATTTATATCAAAAATATCAACTGAGATACGATTTTTTTTGATTACTTGTTCGTATAAGATTTTATCAACAAGTAAACCTACTGCTTGGTTTTTTGAGATATTTTGTTCTGACATTGTTTTATCTATGTCATAAAGAGTAATTGCTTCATCATTAACAGTTAGTGCAACACCGTTGATCATACTTGCAAAAGATAGACTAGAACATATAAATAGTGATAATAAAAGTTTGTACATTTCAATTCCTTCTTTTATAAAACAGACATTTTACCAAAAAAATGGTAAATATCTGTTTTGACTAAAAAAGATTATGAATTTTTAGATTTTGTACACTTATTTACAAGATAAAAAATTGAATTATAGTCAAGTCCTGATTCTTCACTTAATCCAATTTCACAAGTTTTACTTGTTGAAAATGCTAGTTTTGCACCTTGTGTTTGTGCTTTTAAATTTCTTAATGCTGATTTATTTAATTCAGGGAAATTAAACCCTCTATCACCTGCAAATCCACAACATTTTACATCTGCTGGAATTATTACATTTGTTGAACAAAGTTCTGCTAATGTTTTAAACTTATCCTCAAGACCCATTTTTCTAGAAGAACAAGTTGTATGAATTGTAATAGCTTCATTTATTGCTGTAAATTCTAAATCATTTACTAAATATTTTAAAGTAAATTCAATTGGTTCATTTATTTCTAATTTACTTGTAAAACTTTCCATCATTTTTTTAGTACAAGGACTTGTATCACATAAAATAGGATATTCACCATTATGACTTGCTTTTAATAAAGCTTTCTCTAACTCTTGTGATTTAATACTAGATGCCTCATTAAAACCTTTAGACGACATTGGCATTCCACAACATAAGTTTGGTAAGTTTTCAGGGAAGATTATTTGGTAACCAGCTTTTTGTAATAATTCAACGGTAACATCAAATAACTCTTTTTCTTCATGTGAAACATCACTTAATCCCATTGACCGTGTAATACAAGATGGGAAATAAACCATTTTTTTCTTTAAGTCTTTTTGCTTAAATCTTATATCAATATTTGTTGATTTTGGGAAGTTTTCACTCCATTTTGCAATTTTACCATTTGAAAAACTTCTAAGGCTATTTGTAACACTTTTCATAGAAGGTGTTCCCATAACTTTATGAGCAATATTTGCACTAGCTAATCCAAATCTTACACCTTTTAGAGTTGTTGAGAAGTTATTTGCAACAAATGAAGCAACAGATTTACTAGTATCGCTTAATTGTTCTGCTCTTAAGTGTTTAGTTAAACTTCCTGTATCAATATTTACAGGACAAGCTGATGAACATAAAGAACAAGTAGCACATGTATCTAAACCATCATATTGGTATAAATCTTTATACTCTTTAGCTTCTTTTTCTTCGCCAATACTTTCAAGTCTTGATATTTCTCTATTAATCACAATTCTTTGTCTTGGAGTTAAAGTAATATCATTTGATGGACATGATGGTTCACAGAATCCACATTCAATACATTTATCAACAATAGGGTTTGTTGCAGGCATTGATTTTAAGTTTTTTAAATGTGCTTCATGGTCATCATTAATAATTACACCAGGATTTAATAAACCCTTTGGATCAAATAAATCTTTGATTTTTTTCATCATTACATAAGCATCATGACCCCACTCTACTTCAACAAATGCAGCCATATTTCTACCCGTTCCATGCTCTGCTTTTAAAGAACCTTGATATTTAACTGCAACAGAATTAACAACATCATTCATAAAGTCATCATATTTTTTCACTTCTTTTGGATTTGAAAAGTCTTGTGTAAATACAAAGTGGAAGTTTCCTTCTAATGCATGTCCAAAAATTAAAGCTTCTTTATAATCATGTTTTTTAAATAAGTCTTGTAATTCTAATGTAGCTTCTGCAAGACATTCAATAGGATAAGCAACATCTTCAATGATTACTGTAGTTCCTGTTTCTCTTACTGCTCCAACAGCTGGAAATAAACCTTTTCTAATTTTCCAATAAAGTGTGTACTCTTTTACATCTTTTGTAAAATGAATATCTCTTACAACTTTAAACTCTTCTAATAGTTTTTCTATTTGAGCAGTTTGAATATCAAGCTCTTCATTATTAGCAGCTCTTGTTTCAATTAAAAGTGCTGTTACATTTTCATCAAAATCTTTAATAAACTCAGGCATAGCAGGGTCATTTTCAATACTTGATAAACCTGCTCTATCCATTAGTTCTACAGCATCAACAACAATTTTATTTGCTTCTTTTGCTAATTTTAATTTTGTAACTGCTGAACATGCTTCTTTAATATCTTTGAAGTAAATTAATGAACTTGCTTTATCTTTTAAATCTTCAACTGTATAGTATGTAATTTCTTCAATAAAGGCTAATGTCCCTTCTGAACCAATAATTAAATGCTGTAATATTTCAAACTCATCATCAAAATCAATAAGTGAGTTTAAAGAGTAACCACATGTATTTTTGATTTTATATTTTTTTTGAATTTTTTTATTTAATTCATCATTGTTTTTTGTTTCACTTGCAAACTGTTTTAATTGCTCTAAAAAACTTGCATTAGATAATCTAAATGCATTTTTACTATCTTCATTTCCTGTATCTAGTTTTGTACCATCTGCAAAGATTAATTTCATAGACTTTAATGTTTTATATGAATTTTGAGAAATACCACAACACATACCAGATGCATTATTAGCAGCAATTCCACCAATCATAGCAGCATTTATTGAAGCTGGATCAGGTCCAATTTTCTTAGAGTATTTTGCTAGTAAGTTATTTACTTGAGCACCAGTTAATGCAGGTTGAAGTGAAATAAAACTTTTATCATCAGCAATTTTAAAATCTGTGAATTTTCTTGATGTTACTATTAAAATTGAATCACTAATAGCTTGACCTGATAATGAAGTCCCTGCTGCTCTAAATGTAATACTTAATTCAAGTTCATTTGCTAATTTAATGATGTCTTGAACTTCTTGTGCATTATCAGTTTTAATCACAATTTTTGGAATTAGTCTATAAAAAGATGCATCAGTTCCATAAGCTAATGTATGTAATTTATCAGTGAAAATATTTTCACTAGAAACTTTCTTTGTAATTTGATTGTAAAAATCTTGGTATTTACCTTCTAACATTTTTAATCCTTTAAAGTTTTATATTATATATTTTTTTAAAAAGGATGTCTATCACTCTAGACGTGGTACAGTATAAATTCTTTGTTGAGGATCGTAAATAAAAGCAAACATTCTATCGCTTACTTGATAAATTAGGTTTGAGATTAGTTTGGTAAAAATATGCATATTTTTTCTTTATAAAAAAGTAAAAGGGAGACCCTTTTACTTAAATACTATCATGAAAGACTTGGATTAATTCCAAAGAATTCAGGATAGAATGCAATTAACATTAATACTATAATTTGAATTATAATAAATGGTAACACACCTTTATAAATTTCTATAGTTCTAACAGTTGCTGGAACTACACCTTTTAGATAGAAAAGTGAGAAGCCAAATGGTGGGGTTAAGAATGACGTTTGTAAATTCATTGCAATTAAAATTGCAAACCAAACAGGGTTAATATCTAAGTTCATAGCAATTGGAACTAAAATAGGAACAATAATATATGAAATCTCAACGAAGTCAATAAAGAATCCTAAAATTAAAATCGCAATCATTGTAAAGATAATGAATCCCCATTTCTCATCACCTGGTAAACTTAACATAAAGTGTTCAACTACTTCATCTCCACCTGTGTAAGTAAATACCATTGAGAATGCTGTTGCACCAATTAAAATACCAAATACCATTGATGTGATTTTTACAGATTCTAAAGATGCTTCTTTTACCATAGAAATTGAAAATGATCTATAAACAAATGCTAAAGCAATAGCACCTAAACAACCAACAGCTGATGATTCAGTAGGAGTTGCAACACCCGCAAAAATTGAACCTAATACTAATAAAATTAATGTTAATGAAGGAATAATATCAATTAAAGCTCTTCTTACTTGTTTTGCTTTTGAACCTCTTGAAGGATCAGGTGGAATTGCAGGAGCCATATCTTTTTTAAAGTATGAAACAATAACAATAAATAAAATATATGAACCAACAAGTGCAAGACCAGGCCAGATTGCTGCTTTAAATAAATCACCTACAGGAACTTGGAATACATCACCTAAAATAATTAAAACAATTGAAGGTGGAATAATCTGTCCCAGTGTTCCAGAAGCACAAATAGTTCCTGTTGCTAAAGGAACATTGTATTTATATTTCATCATTACAGGAAGTGAAATAACACCCATTGCAACAACAGAAGCTCCAACAACACCCGTTGATGCTGCTAGAAGTGAACCAACAAGTACAGTTGAAATAGCAACTCCACCTCTAATTTCACCAAATAAGAATCCCATAGATTCTAATAATCTTTCAGCTAAACCAGTTTTTTGTAAAACAATACCCATAAAAATAAACATTGGAACTGCCATTAAAATTGTGTTTTGCATAATTGACATAATTCTAAAAGGCATAAAGTCAAACATTGCTATACCTTCATCAATTCCATCAAGTAAAGCAACATCAATCCCATCATCAAAACCAACTTCAACAATACCTGCGATTAAACCAAATAATACTGATACTGCTGCAAAAGTAAATGCTACTGGAAAACCAAATAATAGCATTAACAGTGCAGCAAAGAACATGATAATACCAATCATTTATCTTCTCCTTTATGTAGATTTTCTTTTGTTTTTTTTACATCATTTAAAATATGTTCTACTTCATCTTTTATTCCATGATTAGGAATAGGATGTAAACCTTTGTAAACATTTAAGTTTTTAATAAAAAAACCAATTGAAGTAATTATTAAAAATAAAAACGATATTGGAATAAGTGATTTTACTAACCATCTATTTGTTAATCCACCTGGATCTCCACTTTGCTCTCCTGATTGGAATGCCTCAACTACATAATCAATTGAACCATAACCAATTAAAATTGCAATAGGTAAAATAAATAAAACTACTCCAACCATATTAATGATTGCTTTTTTCTTTTGGCTTAATGTATCATAGATTAAATCTACTCTTACGTGCCCATCTTCTTTTAATGTATATGAAATACCAAGTAAAATAATTATAGAGAATAAGTGCCACTCCATCTCTTGCATAGCTATACTTCCTGATCTAAAAAAGTATCTCATAACTACATCATAAAATACATTTAGAATCATAAGTACCATTACTATTGCAGTAATATAGCCTATGACATTTGCAAATTTATCAAAACCTTTTTCTAGTTTTAACAGCATAAAAATCCTTTAGAAGTTGTAATAAGTCAGTAAATATAAATAAAGTTTATATATTTAGTAAACCTATTATATTATTATTGTGATAAGTAAATACTAACTCTATTATTTTAGAGTTAGTATTCATTCTTATAAATTGTCTTTTAAGTATAAGTAATCAGACATTTTAGTCCACTCTCTAGCTTTCTTTTGGTAAGCTGCTTGAGAATCTAAAATCTCTTTTAATAATGGTTGACCTTTTGTTTTTTCTTCTAATAAATCAGCATTTGCTTTTCTCATTGCATCCATAACTTCTTTAGGGAAAGTTTTGATTTTAATGTTTGGATAATCAGTTGCGATTTTAGTCCATGCTTCAGAACTCATATGGTAATTTTGAATATACATATCATATGCAGATAATTTCATTGCTGTAACTAAGATTGCTTGTAAATCTTTTGGTAATTTATTAAATTTCTTTTCATTTACTAAGAACTGTAATTCAGTTGCTGGTTCATGCCAACCTGTGTAATAATAAGGTGCGATTTTGTTGAATCCCATCTTGATATCCATTCCAGGGCCAACCCATTCAAGAGCGTCAATAGTACCTCTTTCTAATGATGTATATAATTCACCAGATGCGATATTAGTAACAGTTAATCCTAATTTTGCCATAACTTCACCAGCAAATCCAGGGATTCTCATTTTAAGACCTTTTAAATCATCAAGTGAGTTAATCTCTTTTCTAAACCATCCACCCATTTGATTTCCAGTGTTTCCACCAGGGAATGATAATACTTTATGAGGTGCATAAGCTTTTTTCATTAAGTCCATACCACCACCGTAGTAGAACCATGCATATTGCTCAGGAGTTGTCATACCAAATGGCATAGTTGTAAATGGTAAAGTATTAATATCTTTACCTTTCCAATAATAAGATGCACTATGACCCATGTCATATTGACCACCTTTAACCATATCTAAAATACCAAGTGCTGCTTTATGTTTGTTTGAAGCATCAACTCTAATTTTAAGTCTTCCATCAGACATCTCTTCAACCATTTTTGACATATTTGTAGGTGCATCAAAAAATGGACTTAAAGTTGAACCCCATGTAGTTGCAAGCTTCCACTTGTAAACCTTTTCTTTCGCCATTGCTGAAGTAGCTAATCCAGCAATAAGTGCTGAAGTTACAAGTAATTTTGTAGTTGTTTTTAACATCATCATTCTCTCCTTTGATTTGTTATCTTTCAATTCTAACGACAAAGAATGATAATGATATGATATTTATAGCCCAAAATGTAAAAGTTATGTTGCTTTAAATATATATCCTGTGTCCACAACTGTTTGAATATAATCATGAATAAGTACCTTTCTTAGGCGTCTTATTAGACTTCTTATTGATTCAAGTGAAGCAAAGCTTCCTTCCCAAACATAATTCTCAATTGTTTCATATGATAATACTTGATTTTTCTTTGTTAAAAAAAGATTCATTAGCAATTTTTCTTTTTTTGTAAGTCTATGTTCTTTATCATCAATTATTACAGATGATGATTTATAATCAAAATAGCATTTCTCATCAAAATATATCAATTCATCTTGAATTTTACATAGTTTTTCTATTTTAATTTCTAGTTCATCTATAAAAAATGGTTTTTTTAAAAAGTCATTACATCCAAAATCATAAGATTCTTTTATAATATCAAGTTCAATACTTGCTGAAATTATAATTACTGGAACTTCGGGATAATATTCTCTAATTTTTTTTAATATTTTTATTCCATCTATATTTGGGACATTTATATCTAAAATAAAACAAGAAAAACCATCAGTGATTTTTTCATATGCTGCTAAACCATCTGTACAAGCTTCAACTTGATACCCTTTTAGTTTAAGTCTTTTTGCTATTGTTTGATTTAATTTTTTATTATCTTCTAATAGTAGAACTTTCATTTTTAAACCTTTTTATGAGGCATTTTTATTGTAAAGATAACATGATTATCTTTATTCTTTACACTAATACTACCTCTCATTTTATCTTCAATGATAACTTTTGCCATATATAAACCTATTCCAGTTCCATTTTCTTTAGTTGTAAAATATGGTTCAAATATTGAAGAAATAATTTTTTCATCAATTTCTCCTGCATCATCTATTATCTGTATTGTATTATAATTTAGACATCTTTCTATATTAATATCTATATTACCCTTATCATGTGTATTTTTATTTCTATCAACAATTTTGTTTTTTGCATTATTAATTAAATTTAAAAGAACTTGTTTAAACTCATTTTCATAGCCATAAATTAGTAGTTCTTCATTTTTATTAACATAATTAAATTTCATATTTATATTTGAATAAAAGATTTGTTTACCAATAATCTCATTTATTTCATTTAATGCTTTTGAAATTGAAAAAAGCATTTTTTTAGTTGATGGTTTTAAGAAGTTTCTAAAATCACTTAGAGTTCTTGACATGTATTTTATTTGAATCATAGAGTCTTTTACAAAATCTTTTACTTCAATGTCTTTTAACTCTTTTAGTAAATAAGATGTTTGTATATCTTGTACTTGTGCTGATAATTCAACCAAAGGTTCATTCCACTGGTGTGCAATAGCAGCAACCATATCACCCATTTCTGCTAGTTTACTTTGTTGTATTAAAAATTGTTTTTGTTGTACTCTTTCTGTAATATCATCCATAATACAAACAATACCACCAACACTTCCATCTGAGTTTTTATAAACAGCTTTATTTAAAATAATATGTTTCATATTATTTGAGCTTGTATAAAATGTGAATTCTGATGTACTAGTTGAAAATGTTTCTAAAAGTTCTTTATCAATACCCGTATTTTTCGTAGCAACTTCCACTGGGAAAAAATCAAAAACTGTTTTTCCAATGATTTCATTTCTACTTTTATTTACAAGTGATGCAAAACTTAAGTTACATCCTAAAAATTTACCATCCGTATTCTTATAATAAATTGGATTTGGAATAGTATCTAATAAAACTTTATCAAACTCTAGTCTATTTGATAATGCAAGTTCAACTTTTTTTCTACTAATTATATTTGCTCTTAAAACTAAAACTATAATACTTAAAATCATAATTATACAAATTGATATAACAAAATATTTTGTATAATCTCTATAAATTGAACTTGGTTCATTTATTACAATATAATCATCTAAATACTTTGAGATATCTATATCAAATCTATTTAATTCATTGTAATCAAAAATATAATTATTTGGAGATTTTTCTAAAATCGGAATATCAGATATTTTTGTTCCATTTAATACTTTAATGGCCATATCAGAAACGGCTTCGCCTTGACCTATTGCCGAAGTTAAAAGTCCACCAACAATTCCATAATTAATATAAAAATCCCATAGGCCATAAATTGGTGCATTACTTGATTCTCTAATTTGTTTAAAACTTTCTTTATATGTAAAATACTTTCCTGTTGTATCTTTAAATAATAATACAAATAATACAACACTGCCTTTTTCTAATTTAGAAACTTTTTCTTTTATTTCATCAATATCTAAATTATCAATATATTCTATATCAAACTTGTTTTCATATTTATCTATTATTGGTTCTAAATTCTTTTTTACAGCATAACCTGTTTTTGATTTATCATTTATAATTAAAAGCTTTTTTAAGTTTGGATGTATTTGATGTATTAATTCAAAATTCTTTTCTAAATCAACTTGTTCAACAACACCTGTTGTATATTTACTCATATTATTTTGTTCTAGAATTTCTTTATTAAAGTTGTTTATACCACAAAAAAGTACGGGTAAATCTTTAAATAAATAATCATGATTTTTTATTGTAAATTCAAATGCATTATTATCACTAGCAATAATTAAATCAAATTTTCTGTCTTGAAATTGTTCTTTATAAAGATGTGCAAGGTTATCTATATATTTAGGATTAGAAACTCTTTTTGTATCCATATATACTGTTGTTAATTCAATGTTTTTTGTAGGTGCAAACTTTTTTTCAATAGTTTTAGAAATATCATCACTCCAAATATATCCTTTATGATATGAGTGAAGTAATAATACCTCTTTTATATTTTGTGCTTGTAAAAATGCAAAAAAAAGTAAGCTAAATAGTAGTATCTTTTTCATTTATAATCCTCTATTTAGCTATTATATCAAGATTTAGTAAAAATTACATACCCTGATTTAGGCCCATGAGCCCCAATAACTAATGATTGTTCAATATCAGCAGTTTTTGAAGGACCTGAAATAAATACTCCATATCCTGCATTTTCAAAATTTATTTTTTCATAAGCTTCATGCATATTATTTATAATATCTTTTTCATCAATTACAATTACAATATTTTGTGCAATAAAATATAATGATCTATGTTTATTATCTGGATTTTTCATCCAAATTGCTCCATTTTCTGCTACTGCAAAATTACCTTTTACAATTGCTAAATCAATATCTCTTAATTTATGCGCATCATCTTGAGCATTTGCATCAAAATTTCCAAGAGTACAATCTTCTACATTTGATGCTATATTTTTTTCATCTTTATATAGTTCTAAAATTGTTTTATCAAGATCTTTTTTATCAACTACTAAAGCTTTCCCACCAACACTTTCAATCATTGTTGAGAATCTTTCAAACTTATTTTCAAATGTAATTCCAAAGTTTTCATAAGAAGGTAAATCTACATCTATTACTACATTATTATCTTTAATATTTTGTAAAATCTTTTCTTTACTAGTCATCTAAGTCTCCTTGTTCAAACATCTCTTTAAAACTTTTTTCTGCCATTTTTGGCATATCTCTTTGTTTCCCCCAAACATTTGCTTTATTATAAACAATAGAATCTGGAAGTTTTGGCACAATTTTTCTAGCCATTTTTCCTGCAAAGTCAAATAATTTTGGTTTAGTCATTAACCATGCTGTGATTTTCATTGCTTTTTTCTTTGTAGGATCAATTAAATTCATTTCAGATAAATCTTGTCTTCTTGCATAAAGTTGAGAATCTAAATCAATTTTTACAGGACATACATTTGTACATGAACCACATAAAGTACAAGCAAATGGTAAAGAACTATGTTTTTCTGGTTCTTTTACTGAACCTAAAATTGAACCAATTGGTCCTGGAATAACGTATTCATATGAGTGACCACCTGATCTTCTGTATACTGGACAAGTATTCATACAAGCACCACATCTAATACAGTTTAATGCTTTTTTATATTTATCAGATGCTAAAAATTCACTTCTTTTATTATCAACAATAATAATATGCATCTCTCCACCATCAATAGGACCATGGAAATGTGAAGTATATGAAGTTATTGGTTGACCTGTTGCACTTCTTGCTAATAATCTTGTAAATACAGATAAATCTTCTAATCTTGGGATTATTTTTTCAATCCCCATAGAGGCAATATGTAATTTTGGAACAGATGCTCCCATATCAGCATTTCCTTCATTTGTACAAACAACAACTCCACCTGTTTGAGCAATCGCAAAGTTAACACCTGTCATTCCAGCTTGTGCTGTAAGAAAATCTTCTCTAAGTGAGTGTCTAGCTGCTCTTGTTAAATATGTAGGATCATCATTACCTTTTTCAGTGCCTAAATATTTATGAAATGTATCAGATACATCCATTTTTTTAAGGTGAATTGCTGGTAATACAATATGTGATGGTGGTTCATTTCTTAATTGAACAATTCTTTCACCTAAATCTGTATCAATTACTTCTATTCCTCTTTCTTCTAAAAAAGGATTTAAATGACACTCTTCTGTTAACATTGATTTAGATTTAACTAATTTTTTAACATTTCTTTCACTTAATAATTTATAAGCAATTTCATTATGTTCTTTAGCATCACTTGCAAAATGAACTGTAATTCCTTTTGCATTTGCATTTTTTTCAAACTCTAATAGATATTTATCAAGATTTGCCATTGTATGAGTTTTGATTTGATTAGCATATTCTCTTAATTTTTCCCACTCAGGAATTGATTTAGAAGCTAAATCTCTTTTTTCACGCACAAACCATAAAGCTTGGTCATGCCAGTGCATTCTCTCATCATTTGCTACAAACTTTTTAGCATTTTCTGGGTGTGTACTCATAGTTCTTCTCCTAAAAGTATTTGAACGATATGTTTTACTTTTACTGGATGATTATTTCTATTAATAATCCCATCCATATGCATTAAACATGACATATCTGCACCTGTAATTACTTGGGCATGTGAATCTAAATGGTCTTTGATTCTACCTTTTCCCATTGCAATTGATACATCTTCTTCTGCAACAGAAAAAGTTCCACCAAATCCACAACATTCATCTTCTCTTTTTAATGTTACTAGTTCAATACCATTAACTTTTTCTAAAAGATTTTTTAATTTTGAGTTATAAGGAATATTAAGTTCACTTGCAGTTGCTAGTTTTAAAACTCTATGTCCGTGACATGAATTATGTAAACCTACTTTATATGGAAAAGATGTATTGAAATTTAAATTTTCAAGTTTAATAACATCATGTAAGAATTCACATACTTCATAAATTGAAGCTTTTACTTTATTATAATCTTTATCATTATCAAAAAATGGTGCATAATGCTCTTTTACCATAGATACACATGAACCACTTGGTGCAACAATATAATCATAGTCTTTAAAAATTTTAACAAATTGTTTTGCTAGAGTTTCAACATCTTTTGAACATCCTGAATTAGCCATTGGTTGTCCACAACATGTTTGATTTAAAGGATAATCAATATCCAGACCTTGTTGTTTTAATATTTTGTAAGTTGACTTACAAATATCTGGATATAGTTCATTCATAAAGCATGGAATAAATAAACCTATTTTCATATAAACTCCTTATATTAGTTAAGTTATTTTATACTTTGTGTATGAAATATGTATGATATTTTATTTCTTTAAATATATGCTAATATCATTTTGTAAATAATTATCTTTTACCTTGATTTCTTTAGTTAGTGTTTTACAATATTGTAATACTTGACTTACTGTAACATTATTAAATGAATCACTTTTTAAAAAATTAAATATAAAAGCATTAGTTGATGCATTAAAACAATTTTGTATAAAAGTAAATACTTCATCTTTATTAAGAATATTCATAGCCCCACTACAAATATAATAATCACCTATTGGTAAGTCATCTTCTAAAATATTTTTTACATAAAAATTTGTACCAATAAATCTTTTTGAAGCCTTGTTTATCATAATCTCTTCACAATCAATACCAATATATTTTTTGGGTTTTTGATCATTATCAAATAAATAATTATAATATTCTGCAAAACCACAACCTGCATCAACTATAATACTGTTTGATAAATCCTCTTCTATAAAACTTGTTAGAACTTCAAACCTTTTGTACTGTGAATATTCAGAGTTCCAATGTACACCTTTTGCGCTTATGCCAAATCTATCTACTACATTTTTATAAAATTTATGATTGTTTTCTTGTGCCAATTATTTAGTCTTTTTATTTAATTATTTTACTTGTTCTATTAATACTTTATTATCTTTAATAAATTTAGAAATAATTTCAGAATTAGTATGCTCATATGCTTTTTCATAAACAATTCTTGTTATACCACTTGCAATTACATTTTTTGAACATTCACTACATGGTTCAAGTGTAACATATATTGTTCCACCTTCAATAGATATACCTTTTCTTGCTGCCCAAATAATTGCATTCATTTCAGCATGAATTTCATAAGTTTTTGACCATTCATGATGATCTTTTGTATATTCTCCATCCCAATGGTCTCTACAATTTGTAAATCCAGCAGGAGTTCCGTTGTACCCTGTTGAAAGAATTCTTCCGTCTTTTACAATAACAGCACCTACTTGTTTTGATACACATTTTGATGCACTAGCAATCTCTTTTGCTATATTTATAAAGTTTTTATCGTTTAACATACTTATCCTAATAGGTTTTTTTGATTATAGCCAATTGATTGTTTAATTTTTTTGAAAATCCAGCCTTCAAACTTAAAGTATGCTTTAAAATGATAATAAAAATAAAAGTTTCATCAAACTTGTGCTAATATCTAAAAAAAAATTGACTAAACGAAAAAGGCTAGATATGGATTTTAAAGAAATCAAAGAATTAATAAGAATATTTGACAAAAGTGAATTAAATAAATTAAAAGTTAAAGATGGAGAATTTGAGATATCTATGCAAACTGGTTTTGAAGGTGGAACAGTTGTAACTACTGCTGCTGCACCAGTTGCATCTGCTCCTGCACCAGCTGCACCAGTTGCAGTAAGTACTGCAACAGAAACTGCTGCACCAGCTGCTGTAACTGGAGATACAATTGAATCACCAATGGTTGGTACTTATTATGCATCACCATCACCAGAAGCACCTGCATTTGTAAAAGCTGGAGATACAGTTAAGAAAGGTCAAACTCTTTGTATTTTAGAAGCAATGAAAATTATGAATGAAGTTGAAGCTGAATATGATTGTAAAATTTTAGAAATTTTAGTTCAAGATGGTTCTCCTGTAGAATATGATATGCCATTATTTGTTATTGAAAAAATATAGTAGTATATTGATATGGCAGAAATTAAAAAAATATTAATTGCTAATAGAGGTGAAATAGTTCAAAGAGCTATTCGAACTATTAGAGAAATGGGAAAAAAGTCTGTTGCTGTTTATAGTGCTGGGGATAAAAATGCTTCATATTTAAAACATGCTGATGAAGCTGTATGTATTGGTGGAGTTAAATCTTCTGAATCATACTTAAATATTCCTGCATTAATTACTGCTGCTGAAATGACAGGTTGTGATGCAATCTTTCCAGGATATGGGTTTTTATCTGAAAACCAAGATTTTGTAGAAATTTGTAGATTACACAATATTAAATTTATCGGTCCTTCTGTTGAAGTAATGGAAAAAATGGCTGATAAATCTAAAGCTAAAGAAGAGATGGTAAGAGCAGGTGTTCCTGTTGTTCCTGGTTCTGATGGAGCTGTTCATACACTAGAGGAAGGTAGAAGAGTTGCTGCTGAAATTGGTTACCCAATTATGGCAAAAGCTTCTGCTGGTGGTGGTGGAAGAGGAATGAGACTTATTAATGATGAGGATCATTTTGATCAGTTATTTATGGCTGCATCTTCTGAAGCATTAGCCGCATTTGGTGATGGTACTATGTACTTAGAAAGATTTATTAATAACCCAAGACATATTGAAGTTCAAGTTATTGGAGATTCTCATGGAAACGCTATTCATATAGGTGAAAGAGATTGTTCATTACAAAGAAGACATCAAAAAGTTATTGAAGAATCACCTGCAATTTTATTAAATGATGAAACAAGAGCACATTTACATGATGTTGCAGTTAAAGCTACTAAATATTTAAAATATGAAGGTGCTGGTACATTTGAATTCTTAGCTGATGATAAACAAAACATCTATTTCATGGAAATGAATACAAGACTTCAAGTTGAGCATCCAGTTTCTGAAATGGTATCAGGACTTGATATTGTTGAATGGATGATTAAAGTTGCCCAAGGTGAAGAATTACCAAAACAAGAAAAGATTAAATTTAGAGGTCATGCTATTGAAGTAAGAATCACAGCAGAAGATCCAAATTCATTCTTACCAAGTCCAGGAAAAGTAACACAATGGATGGTACCAGGTGGAAGAAACGTAAGAGTTGATTCACATTTATACGCAGGTTACGTTGTACCTCCTTATTATGATTCAATGGTTGGAAAACTAATTGTATGGGGAAGAGATAGAAATAAAGCTATTAACATTATGAAAAGAGCTTTAAATGAGTTTGAAGTAGATGGAATTAGAACTACTATTCCATTCCACAAAAAAATGATGGAAAATGAAGACTTTATCTCAAACAATTATGATACTAAATACTTAGAAAACTACAAAAGTTTAGACGATATCTAAATAAAAGGGCACTTAGCCCTTTTATAAAGCTTAAATTAATCTAAAACTAGCTATAATCCGCGAAATTATACACATTTATATATATACCCATTCTACTTTGATATCATATCAAAGATTCATTTTTGATAAACTAACTTCAACTTTGCAAGACTCGAATTGCGTTTTAATCGTACATTTATGGGAGATAACATCGAACTTATATAACCGTGTGTATTATTTAATTAAATATACTAAGGTAAAAAATGACTTTTAAAGAATTCAATTTCAAAGAGCAATTACAAAAATCAATCGACGATGCTGGTTTTAAAGAACCAAGTCCAATTCAACAAGAAGCGATACCTATCGTTTTATCTGGAAAAGATATGGTTGGACAAGCACACACAGGTACAGGAAAAACAGCAGCATTCGGACTTCCAGTTATTAACATGATGAAAGGTCAAAAAGGCGTAGAAGCTGTAGTTATCGTACCAACAAGAGAACTTGCAATGCAAGTATCTGATGAATTATTTAGATTTGGGAAAAACTTAAACTTTAATACAGCAACTGTATATGGTGGACAATCATACTCTATGCAATTAAGAAATATTGATAGATCTTCTATTATTGTTGCAACTCCAGGAAGATTTTTAGATTTATTAAGAGGTGGAAAAATTAATATTAAACCATCTTATGTAATTTTAGATGAAGCTGATGAAATGTTAGATATGGGATTCTTAGATGATATCAAAGAAATCTTTACATTTATGCCAGATGATAGACAAACTTTATTATTCTCTGCAACTATGCCTCAAGCTATTAAAAATCTTGCAAAAACTATTTTAAAAGAACCAGAATTTGTTACATTAACTAAAAAAGATGTAACTAACTCTAAAATTAAACAAACATTCTATGTTGTTGATGAAAGAGAAAGAGATGATGCTTTAATTAGATTATACGATTTCAAAAACCCTACTAAATCTATTATTTTCTGTAGAACAAAAAAAGAAGTTGATAGATTATCTACTTTCTTAGTTTCTCAAGGATTTATGGCAAAAGGTCTTCATGGTGATATGGAGCAAAGACAAAGAGAAGAAGTAATTAGAGCGTTTAAATCATCTAAATTAGAAATTTTAATTGCTACTGATGTTGCAGCTAGAGGATTAGATGTAAATGACGTATCTCACGTATTTAACTACCATTTACCATTTGATCCAGAATCTTATGTTCACAGAATTGGTAGAACAGGAAGAGCTGGAAAAGAAGGTGTTGCTGTTTCTATTGTAACTCCTCATGAGTTTAGAATGTTACAAAAAATTGAAAAAAATATTGGTACAAAATTAGAATCTAAAATTGTTCCTAATATTGATTCAGTTAAAGAGAAAAAAGTAACTGCATTAAAAGAAGAAATCAAAGCTCAAGAAATTAAAAACTATGCTTTAGAATTAGTTGAAGATTTAAAAGAAGATTTTGATATTTCTACAATTGCATTTAAATTAGCTTCAATGTTAACTGCTTCTACTCATGTTCAAGGAACAAACACTATTGGTAAATCTGAAAGTGATATCCAAAGACTAATCGAAAACGCTCAAAGAGGTGGAGGTGATGACAGAGGTGGTCGAGGTGGAAACAGAGGTGGTCGAGGTGGCTACCGAGGTGGAAACAGAGGCGGTTCTAGAGGTTCTGACTCAAGAGGTGGAAGATCTGGTGGTGGAAGATCAGATGGTAGATCATCTGGTGGAAGATCTGACGGTCGTTCATCTGGTGGAAGATCAGATGGTAGATCTGGTGGTGGAGAAAGAAATAGAAGAAGAGACTAATCTCTTCTTTTATTTATAATATTTTTTCAAAGCTTTCTTCGCTTTTTTGTAGGCAGCTTTGGAATCTCTTCCAAATCCTCTAAAAACTCCATCTTTATTAAAAAATTCTATAATCTCTAATTTCCCTTTTGTTTTTATATAAATCACTCTAAATACATCAAATTCAGTTTTAATCTTTTCTATACTTGGAAAATCATTCTTAGTTAATATTGTAATACTCATAGTAATCCTTTTAATTATTTAACTATATTTTATAGATATTATATATAAAAAGCATCAAATTGTCAATTTTAATAAGTAAAATAATTTATTAATAATTTGTAAATTTTAAAATTTAGCTGTCATAAAATATAGATATGTTTCATATAATAAGTACTTAAGCTATAATTGTTTTAAGCTTAATTAAAGATTTAGTAAGTATTTATCTATTAAAATACTATTTAAATTAAACTACAAAATGGTTACAAAAAGGGTTACTTTTGGATATTAAAACTATAGACAGCTTGGATAAGGCTACGGAGAAAACAATGCCAGGTTTTGCAAAGCTTTCTCTTGCTCTATTATTTGTTGTGATTGTATTTCTATGGTCATACACTTCTCACGGAGATGTACCTAATAATTCATTTCTAATTATAGGTGCAGTTTTTGGTGCATATATGGCTATGAATATTGGTGCAAATGATGTTGCAAATAATGTAGGTCCTGCTGTTGGCGCAAAAGCAATGACACTAATGTGGGCAATTATTGTTGCTGCTATATTTGAAGCACTAGGAGCATTCATCGCTGGTGGAGATGTTGTTAAGACAATTAAAAAAGGTATTATTGATCCTGCTTTAATTTCAGACCCTCAAATATTTATCTGGGCAATGACTGCTGCTTTATTATCAGCTGCATTATGGCTTAACTTTGCTACTTCAGTTGGTGCACCTGTTTCAACTACGCACTCTATTGTTGGTGGAGTTATGGGAGCTGGTATTGCTGCTGCTGGTTTTGCAATTGTTTCATGGGATACAATGGGAAAAATTGCTGCTTCATGGGTAATATCACCCGTACTTGGTGGTATAATTGCTGCTGGATTCCTTTATTTAATAAAGACCAAGATTGTCTATAAAAAAGATATGATTACTTCTGCAACAATTGTTGTACCCTATTTAATTGCTTTAATGTCTTGGGCATTCTCTACTTATTTAATATTAAAAGGTATTAAAAAACTTATAAAACTTGATTTCTATACAGCTGCTGGAATCGGGCTTGTTATTGCTGTTGTTGTTTTTATTGTTGTTAAACCTTTAATTGCAAAAGCTGCAAAAAAACTTGATAATAATAGAGTTAGTGTAAATACTTTATTCACAATTCCACTTATCTTCGCTGCTGCTCTTCTTTCTTTTGCTCATGGTGCAAATGATGTTGCAAATGCAATTGGGCCATTAGCTGCTATTAATGATGCGATTATGAGTTCAGAGATTTCAAGTAAAGTTGATATTCCATTTTGGGTTATGGCAGTTGGTGCTTTAGGTATTGCTGTTGGTCTTGCTTTATATGGTCCAAAACTTATTAAAACAGTTGGTTCTGAAATTACTGAACTTGATCAAATGAGAGCATTCTCAATTGCTATGGCTGCTGCTATTACTGTAATTATTGCTTCACAATTAGGTTTACCTGTATCTTCAACTCATATTGCTGTTGGTGGTGTATTTGGTGTTGGATTCCTAAGAGAATATTTAGATTCACATGAAACTAGATTTTTACAAGAAGTTAGAAAAAAATTCAAAAAACATAAAAAAGAATTAGACTCTATGACTTCTGAACTTGTAAATTTAGAAAAAATAGAATCAAAATCTAAAAGTAACTATGTAAGAATTGTTGAACTTTATAAAAGTATTGATGAGAAACAAGAAATAGTTAAACAAGAGAAAAAAGACGTAAAAGATGCAAAAAGTGTTAAATATGTAAAAAGAGATGCAGTTAAAAAAATCATTGCTGCATGGATTATTACAGTTCCTGCTGCTGCTATGTTATCAGCTGCAATTTTCTTTATGATTAAAGGAATTATGTCTTAATTTTATAATTATGACTTTTCGTGATTAATTTTTTTGTGATAAACATTAGCTTATAGTATATTATGCTAAAATCACAAAAAATTAATCAGGATATACTATCGAAGCTATACTATCTGTTTTACCAATTTATTTTTTTATTTTAATGGGGTTTACTGCAAAAAAAATCTTTACAGATGAAATTGATGAAAGAACACTTGTTTTAATATCTCTTTATTTTTTCCAACCAATCCTAATATTTTGGGGCTTAACTAAATCTCCAATTGATTATGAATTTATGGCAACCCCTATTATTTATCTTATTATTGTTCTTTTTGTATTAGTTATCTTATTGCTTATAAATAAAATGATATTTAAAGAACGAAAAGACCAATCAATCTATTTAGCTGTTGCATTAGTTGGAAACACTGGAAATTTAGGAATACCTTTAGGTATTGCATTATTTGGAATAGAATCAGTTCCTTATACAAGTATTATTAATATTGCAAATATCTTCTTCATTTATATTTTTTCTGTATATTTCTTCGCAAGGGAAAACTTTTCACTAAAAGATGCACTTTTCTCAATCCTAAAAATACCTGGAATTTGGTTTGCATTTTTAGCACTTTTAGTAAATTATAATGGTATTGAAATAGGTAAAAATATTTATTCAGCTTTAGAAATGGGCGCATATACTTCTATGGTAATACAATTATTAATATTTGGAATGTATTTATCAAAGGTAAAAATTAAAAATATGTCATGGTATGCACCCTTACATATTAGTTTTGTAAAACATATTTTTTTACCATTTATAGGACTGTTTTTTATTTTAAATTTTACAGATTTAAATGTAATGATAGCATCAATTTTAATTATGGAATTAATGGTTCCACTTGCAGTAAATAATGTAAATCTTGCAGCTTTATACAATTGTAAACCATATGAAGTAACAGCTTCTATTTTAGTATCTTCAACTCTTTTTGTTTTTTTATTATATTTTTATATTCAAATTATTGAATATTTTATTAAGTAGGTATTTATGTGTGGAATTATAGGAACAAATTTTTTATCAAATGACTTTAAAAGATCACTTGAATTTTTAAATAATAGAGGTCCTGATTATCAAAACAGTATTAAGATAGATAATAATCAATTTGGTCATACAAGACTTGCAATTGTTGATTTAAATGAAGAGGCGAATCAGCCTATGATATTTGATGATATATTAATTGTATTTAATGGCGAAATTTATAATTACAAAGAATTAATTATTGATGAAGAGTTAGTTTGTAAAACGGCATCTGATACAGAAGTAATTATTAGATTGTATCAAAAGTATAAATATGATTTTTTAAATAAAATAAATGGAATGTTCTCTTTTTGTATTTATGATATAAAAATGAATAGATATTTTTGTGCAAGAGATAGATATGGAAAAAAACCATTTTTTTACTATTTCAAAAATAATAGATTTATCTTTTCATCATCAATAAAATCTATCCTAAATTTATTGCCTAAAAAACCAAATCTAAATAAAGTTGCACTTGCTAAATATATGCAGTATTTTGTTTCTTATGGTGAAGATACTTTTTATCAAGATATTCTAAAATTAGAAGCTGCAACGTATATGGTTTATGAACCAGATAAATCAAATGACTTAATAAAAAAAAGATTTTATAAAATAAATACCTATAAAAAAATTCATAGTGAAGAGTTAGCACTTAAAGATATTGAAGAAATTTTATTTAAAAGTGTTGAATCTAGATTAACAGGTGATGTTGAAGTTGCTTCACTTTTAAGTGGTGGAATTGATAGCTCACTAATTTCAGCTTTATATTCAAAGATATCAGGAAAGAAAATAAACACTTTTTCTGTTGGATATGATGAATATAAGAACTATTGTGAGCTTGAATATGCCCAAATTACGGCAAATCACATCAATTCAAACCACAATCCTGTCATAATTGGCCGTAAAGACTATATTGAACACTTTGAAGATACTTTAGATGCTCTTGAGGAACCTCATGGAGATAGCGCAGCTATTCCTTTAAACATTTTGACTAAAAAAATCCATCAAAGTGGAATTAAAACAGTTTTATCAGGTGAAGGTAGTGATGAAATATTTTTAGGTTATGATAATTATGCAAAATTTTTAAAATATTATGAGTTTGAAAAAACTTTATCAAATGGTCAAAATGAGTTTTTAAATACAATTATTTCTGCCTTACAAAATAATACTAAAGAGAGTGAGTACCTAAGACGAATAGTTAAGAAACAAACTTTATATAATTCATTTGGTGAAATCTATACAGATATTCAAAGAAAAAAACTTTTTAATAAAGTACCAACTTATAAAAGTGAAAAACCAAAAAATGATCCAGTTGATTGGATGAGTTATATAGATTTAAAAATTTGGTTAGGAGAATCTTTATTATCTAAAGTTGATAGAATCTCAATGAGAAATTCACTTGAAGTAAGAACACCATTTTTAGATTATAATTTAGTTAATTATTTATTTTCTGTTGATTCAAATATTAAAGTTGGTAATACAAATAAATATTTATTAAAGAAAATTGCATTAAAATATATTCCAAAGCAAATTATTAATAGAACAAAAAAGGGATTTAACTCTCCTTTTAATGAATGGTTAAATGAAGAGTATGGAAACTCAATAATTGAAGTTATTCTAGAAGTGAATAATGAAACAAATTTATTTAACAATGAGTATATTTTACATATATACGAATTAGCAAAAAATAGAAAATTTAAGCAACATTTATACTCATTATATATATTTTCTTTATGGTTTAAAAAAGAGTATCTTTCTTAAGATAAATCATTGTAAAATCATCAAAAATATAAATATATTATAAGTATAAATAAGAGGAAACAATGACAGTTTTAATTCCAGTAGACTCAGATAATAGAGATGAATGTATAATAGCTTCAATTGAAGAAAATAAATCGTGGGCATTTATTACTTTAGAGGAAGGTAAAATATCAAATATAGATTTTGTTAATAGACGTGAAGATATTATAGAATGGATTGATGCCGTTGTTGTTATAAATGATCAAGAATATGTTTGGCCTTTTATGGATGAAGGTATTATTGCATTAGTTGCTCCTACGCAAAAAAGTATTGATGAAATTGTTGAAGCATTTTTATTTAAAGATCTTCATGACTTTTCTATTTAAAAAAGATGAAATTTACAAAAAAAGACTTAAAAGTTTTAAATAAGATTATTATCTCAAGACGTGATGTTAGAGGTAATAACTTTATTCCTAAAAAAATTTCTAAAAAGAAATTAAACTGTATTTTAGACTCTGCACTAAATGCACCTTCTGTTGGTTACTCTCAACCATGGCGATTTGTAATCGTTAATCAAGAAAAAAAAGATTTAGTTTACAATCACTTTTCAAAAGTTTATGACAAAAGTAAAGAGTTATTTAAAGATAAGCCTTTATATAAAAATTTAAAGCTTGAAGGTATAAAAGAATCAGATATTAATATTGCTGTTTATTATAAGAAAAGCAAAAAAAATGTTTTAGGACAAACATATATGAAAAGAGCTGGGGAGTATTCAGTTGTTTGTGCAATATTAAATATGTGGTTAACAGCACGTGCTTTAAATATTGGTATGGGTTGGGTATCTATTTTAAAACCAAAAGAGATAAATAAAATTTTTGATATAAATAAAAAAGATTATAAATTTATAGCTTACTTATGTTTTGGTTATACAAAAGAATTTTATGATGAACCTGAACTAAAAAAACTTGGATGGAAAAAGAAAAAGAAAAAAAACAATCTTATATTAAACAAG
>NZ_JBGUES010000018.1:0-25120 GCF_041821165.1 Poseidonibacter sp.
GATGCACTAGAGATGGCAATTATAACTAGAAAGCCTAATAAAGGATTAATATTTCATTCTGACCGAGGAACACAATATGCATCCAATTCTTTTAAACAATTGTTAAAAAAGAACAATATAACTCAAAGTATGAGTAGAAGTGGTAATTGTTGGGATAATGCTGTTGCTGAGAGTTTTTTTCATACTTTAAAAACAGAACTTTTTTATCAAGAAAGTTTAAAAAATAAATCCAAAACAAATGAAATGTTGTTTGAATATATTGAAATTTTTTATAATAGGAAGAGAAGACATTCATATACTAATTACTTGTCACCAAATAATTTTGAGGAGGAAATGTTACAAATCGAAATGGCTGCGTAGATAATTATTTATTTGTCCTGTTTAGGGTTGCTATATCACTTCGTTGCACGTGCATATATCCCACAACAAAATATCTTTAATCAAGAAAATAGCCTAAGAATAAGTGTAATAGAAGGAAACTATGGAGAGTTTGTATTAGAGAATAACTCACTTGTAAAAGATTCAGTTTTACAATCAAACTTAGATAATATAAAAGATCAAAATATAGTATCAACTAATACTCTTGAAAGAGCAATGTTAATTATTAATGATACTCCTGGAGTACAAATAAGTAAAGCAGAAGTAAGACCAGGACAAAAAGTAGGAACAAGTGACTTTTTAATAGGAGCAGATGCTAGTAAAAAATACTCAGGTTATATCTTAGGTGATAACTATGGTTCTCAATATACAGGAAAACATAGAATCATGGCAGGAGCTGATATAAATTCACCTTTTAAAATTGGTGATAAACTATCTTTATCTGCTCTAAGCTCAGAAGATGCAGGACTTTTAAATGGAAGAGTAGCTTATGAATTTCCTTTACATGCTAATGGTTTAAGAAGTGAAATAAGTTACTCAAAAACTGCATATGAATTAGGAAGTACTTATAAAAACTTAGATGCAGTTGGAAATTCTGATAGTGTATCTTTAAGAGTAGACTACCCATATATAAGATCAAGATTAGAAAACCTAAATGTATACGCAGATGTTTCTTATAATAAAATGAGTGATGAAATAAAATCAACAAATACTCAAACAAAAAAAGATTCTTATGTTCTAAAAGTAGGAACAGATTATACAAAAGATTCAGTATTTTTAAATAAGAATTCTCAAACAAGAGCTGGTTTGTCTTTAACTGTTGGAGATCTAAACTTTGATGATAAATCAGATAAAGATTTAGATGAAGCAGGTGCTAAAACAAATGGAAGATTCTCTAAAATAAATGTTGAATTGGGTCAAGACTTTGAATTAACTGATAAATTAAAATGGGAAAATTCACTTCAAATGCAATACGCATTAGGAAATAAAAACCTAGATGGAAGTCAAGATTTAAGTATTGGTGGGATAAATGGAGTTAAATTCTACCCAGATGGTGAAGCAAGTGCAGAAAATGGATATATATTAAGTACAGAACTATTATATGCCTTGCCAAACTTTAAAGATTTAAACTCATCCGTTAGTGTATTTTATGATGTAGGTAGAACATTTATGAGTAGAAATATAACTAATGAAAAATCAAAAACATTACAATCAATAGGTATAGGATATTATGGATCATATAAAGATATGTTTGTAAATACACATTTAGCTCATAATATAGCACATGATGTTACAGCAGAGAATAATTATTCTAATAGATTTTTAGTTCAAGCTGGTTGGGTTTTTTAGCATTTTGGAATTTTATAGAGTAAATAGTAATATTTACTCTATATTTTTTATGATAATTTAATACGTCCACTTAAGTTGTTCTCTTAATTTTACAACTTCTCCTACAACTATAATAGCAGGTGTTGGTATTCCTTTTGAATCTTCTACAATATTTTCTAATGTAGAAACTACAACTTTTTGATCAGGTGTTGAGCCCTTTGAAATCACTGCACATGGATAATCTTTACTTTTCCCATATTTCATTAAATTTGTTGTAATTAGTTCGATATTATGAAAGCCCATTAAAAATACTAATGTCTCATTATTTAAAAAACTTTGCCACTCTATTTGTGATATTTTTTTATCAGCTGATTCATGTCCTGTTACAACTCTAAAAGATGTAGTTACACCTCTATGCGTTACAGGAATACCAGCATAAGCAGGAACTGAAATAGCAGATGTGATGCCTGGTATTATTTCAAACTTTATATCTCTTTGATAAAGATAAATAGCTTCTTCTCCACCTCTTCCAAATACAAAAGGGTCACCACCTTTTAATCTTACAACAGTTTCATGTTTTAAAGCTGCTTGATAAATCATTTCATTGATTTCATTTTGAGGAACAGAATGTTTTCCATTTTGTTTTCCTACATAAATTAATTCGCAATTTTCTTTTGCCATATCTAAAATCTTAGGATTTGCTAATCTATCATAAATAATAATATCTGCTTCTTTTACAATTCTTGCAGCTTTTACTGTCATTAATTCTATATCACCAGGACCTGCACCTGTTAGGTATACTTTTGCCATTTCTATTTTTTATCCTCGTATAAAATTATATTGTATGTATAATATTTTCGTTTATTTTTAAAGCCGTGATTATATCATTATATATTTTAATTACTATTTTTGTGGTTTACAAAATGTTAATAAATTATCTAATTGGTCTTTTAATAACTGCAATTTTCTTGTAGAATTTATAAGATCATCTTGAGATTGAATAACCATATCTTCACTTTTATTAAGTTGCATTAAAATATCAGAAGAGTGAGTTAATTCATGAATAACTTTATCAAACTCATCTGTGATTTCTTCCAATTTTATTGAGGCATTTTCTGATTGTTCAATTGCACTAGCTGAATAATTCATAGCTGAATTAATCTTATCAATAAAGCAGTTAATTGTATTACTAGCAGCAACTATCTCTTTTTCAGCTTCTATTTTAATTGGTTCTAATTGCGTATCATCTGAAGCTTGTACTAAATTTTGCGAAAATTCAAAAAACTTTTTTGCGTTATTTTCAATTGCTTTTAGTTGAATAAAACTATAAAACATTAAAAGTATTATACTTAGTCCAAAAAAATACTCAATATATCTAAGATTTGTTGTTTTTTCTTCTGTATATTTTACATATAATAATACTAATGCTTCTACTTCTTGAAGTAGAGTATTATTTGTATTATAAATAGTATTTACAATATCTTTTAGTTCATCATTTTGATTGTTTTTTATTAAAATTTGTTCTTTGAATTTAGTAATATTAAAATTAAAATCATTCCATAATAGTTCAACTTTTCTTAGTTGTTCTTCTATTTGTTTTGTAGGAGCTTTTAAAATACCTATTTGCTTATTTCCATTTTTCAATGAATTAAGATTGAAAATAAACTCTTTACTTGCATTATTAAGTTCTGTAAATGAATGGTTTGTATTATGGTAAATATAAAAAATGTTTTTAGATATTTGTTGACTTAGCATTCTTTCTTTTGCAACAATATCAATTACTCGTGCATCTTTTCTATTTTTTTCATTTAGATAAACAGTTGTAAGAATAATACTTATCATAAGCATGATAAAAAATACTCCAATTATCCTTATTTTAGTACTAATTGCACCTGATTTCATATACCTACCCCTTTAAATAATGATTCTAATGATTCTTTGTCTTTTATAATTACATTACCATTTTCAATAATAATAGTTCCACTTCTTGATAATCTTTTTAAAACTCTTGATAAAGTTTCTGGTTGAATATGTAACATAAATGAAACTTCTTGTCTTTTTAATTGATTAAACATATCTAAATCTTGGTTTAGCATAAATGCAACTTTTGCTGTTGCATCAAAAACTAACTCTCTATTTAAAATACCTTGTAATTGATGAGTTTTTTTAAGAGAAATTTCCATTAACTCCATTGTTAGAATATTTTTTGATAAAAAAAGTTCTTGAAATTTTTTAAAATTAATAGATAAAATATAGGAGTCTTCTTTGCATTCTGCATTTGAGAAGTAGTAAATAGTATCTTGTTTAACAGAGGATAGTTCTGAAACCATACTATTTTTATAAATATGGTATAAAAATATTTCATTATCAAATTTATCAAGTTTATAAATTTTTATAAGCCCTTGAACTAAAAAGACTATTTCATCACTAACTTCACTCTCATAATAAAGAATAGAATTTTTAGGATAGTGTTTAACTTTTGATATATTTGATAATTCTTCTTTTTGTGTTTCTTCTAAGCTATCAAAAAAACTTATTTTGTTAATAGTCTCTTGTATATTCACGTCAGACCTTGTTATTGTTTAAGCAATTGTATATTATCCTAGTGAAATTATAAATTAAATGATATGAAACAAGGTATTAAATGAGTTTTAAAAAGTATATAAAAGCTGTTGGAACAGGACCAAAAGGTAATAGAGAATTAGAAGAAAATGAAGTTATAGATGCTATTGATTTAATTTTGCAAAATAAGGTTACACCTGCACAAATTGGTGCATTCTTAATAGGATGGAGAACAAAACTAGAATCAGACAATGAACTAAAAGCTTGTGTTAAAGCTTTAAAAAAATATGTAAAAACAAAAAAAATTGAGAATTCTTTAGAATTAGGATATTCTTTTGATGGACGTACTAATAATCCATTTTTATTTCCACTTTATGAGGATATTTTACAAGAATTTCATAAAAACAATAAAGATATAAAAGAACTAAATCTTGTGATTTCAGGAGATTTACTTCAACCTGCAAAAGTAGGAATTACAACAAAAGATATGTTTGATTCTCTTAACATAAAATCATACGTATATTTTTTTAATAGAGTAGAATATTTAAAGGAGTTGAGTGATATTACACCTTTAAGACATGAATTAGGATTAAGAACTGTATTTAATACTGTTGAAAAGTTATTGAACCCATCATTAAGTGAATATGGTGTTACAACTGCATTTCATAAGCCTTATGTTAAAAAATATTTATCAATGTTTAAAGATTACTATAAGACTATTTTAGTTGTAAAAGCAAGTGAAGGAAGTCCTGAAGTATTTAAAGATGGAAAATATTGGAAAGAAGTAAATGGTGAAATTATTGAAGTACCATTTAGCTTAAAAGATTTTGGAATTACTTACGATAAAACTTATGAAAATATTTCATTACAAGAAGCTTTAGAAATCGTAAAAAATCCAAGTGAAGAGATTTTAAAACTTGCTAAATTTAATATTGCATTATATTTAGTCTTTGCAAATAGAGTAAAAACTTTAGAAGAAGCATGGGAACGGTTAAATTAATTTGACCGTTTAAGTAAAATTATATTACTCTTTTAACAATAAAAGAAGGAAAAACAAATGCTAATAGATGGACATGGAAGAAAAGTAGATTATCTTAGAGTTTCAGTTACAGAAAGATGTAATTTTAGGTGCCAATATTGTATGCCTGAAAAGCCATTTTCATGGGTTCCAAAAGAGAATTTACTTTCATATGAAGATTTATTTAAATTTATTAAAGTATCTATTGATGAAGGAATCACTAAAGTAAGAATCACAGGTGGTGAACCATTATTAAGAGAAGGTTTAGATAAATTTATAAAAATGGTTTATGATTATAAAAATGATATCGATTTAGCTTTAACAACTAATGGTTTTTTACTTCCAAAAGTTGCACAAAAACTAAAAGATGCAGGACTTAAAAGAATAAACATATCTTTAGATACGCTAAAACCAGATGTTGCTGCTAAAATCGCACAAAAAAATGTATTAGAAACTGTATTAAAAGGTATTCAAGCAGCAGATGATGCAGGATTAAAAATCAAAATAAATTGTGTACCTATAAAAGGCATAAATGACCAAGAAATTACTGATGTATTAGATTTCTGTAAAGAAAGAGGATATACAATTAGATTTATTGAGTTTATGGAAAATCATCATGCAAAAGAGGGTGCTAAGGGTTTAAATTCAGATGAAATGAAAGAAATTATTTCAAGAAAATATAAAAACTTTGAAGAAGTGCCAAGAGATACAAGTTCACCTGCACAATACTATAAATTAGAAGATGGATACCAATTTGGAATAATAGAACCTCATAAAGATGATTTTTGTGCAGCTTGTAATAGAATAAGACTTACAGCAGAAGGTTTTTTAATTCCTTGTTTATACTTTGAAGATGCTATGAGTATAAAAGATGCTGTTCAAAATAATAGGATTGATGAAGCAGTTGCTATATTAAAAAAAGTGCTTGCTGATAAACCAGAAAAAAATAAATGGTCTGTAAAAGATGATAATGAAACATCAACAAGAGCATTTTATGAAACAGGCGGTTAATTATATTTTAATATAAAGTTAAGTATAATTCGCGTCCACTTTATATCAAGTGAGAATAACATATACCTATTAGGAGGTCAACATGGCTTTAGATCAGGACTTAAAAGCAGAAATCGTAGCAAAGTTTGCAAAAAAAGAGGGTGACACAGGTTCAGCTTCAGTACAAATTGCAATTTTAACAGAACAAATTAAAGTTTTAACAGAACACTTAAAAATTAATAAAAAAGATCACTCTTCAAGATTAGGTCTATTAAAAATGGTTGGAAAAAGAAAAAGACTTCTTAAATACTTAAGAAGAACTAACTTTACTGAATTTACTGAATTAGTATCTACTTTAGGAATCAGAGCTAAGTAATTTTAGCTTCTACTATAAAAAAAGGGTCATAGATTTTCTATGACCCTTTTTTTTTGCTTAAAATTAGCAATTACTCTTCTATAATTACGACTCTTAATAATAGTTTATGTATCATACAAGTAATAAAATATATCAGGATATAAATGTTATTAACAAAAAAGAGTGAATATGCACTTCTTTCTTTGATTTCTATTGCAAAAAGTGATAATCCAAAGAACGTAGATGTATTATCAAAAGAATTAAATATCTCAAAATCATTTTTAGCAAAAATTATGCAAAATCTAGCAAAACATGAGATAGTAATATCGCATAGAGGTGTAAATGGTGGATTTGCATTAAATAAACCTTATGATGAAATTACAATATTAGAAATTACAACAGCTGCAGAAGAAAAAATACCATCAGTATTTGAATGCTCACCTGCTGTTGAAAATTGTCCAAGTCAAAAAGGTATGCTTTGTACAATTTGGCCTTTATTAAATAACCTACAATCAAGAATAAATGGATTCTTAGAAGAACTTACACTAAAAGATATATCATAATGACCTTATTTCATATTTCACATACAGACCTAGATGGATATTGTTGCCAACTTATTACAAAAGAGTACTTTAAAAAAGGATTCTTTTATAATGCAAACTATGGTTTAGAAGTTAAACTTACAATTAAAAAAGTTTTAGAGGATATTTTAGAGCATAAAGATGAAGAAATTCTACTTTTAATCTCTGATTTAAACTTAACTAATCAAGAATCAAAAGATTTAAATAAAGATATTAATAAACTAATAGAAGAAGGTTTTAAAATAAAACTTCAATTATTAGATCATCATGCAAGTGGTCAAAAAAGTGCTGATACTTATGATTGGTATTTTTTAGATTTAACTAGATGTGCTACTAAAATTGTTTATGATTATTTTGTAGAAAATTATAATGCTTTTGATGAAGATACTAAAAAATGGTTAAGTCCTTTAGTTGATGCTGTAAATGCTATTGATATTTGGTTAGATCATGAAACTAAAAATTTTGAATTTGGAAAAGTTTTATTAATGATGGTTTCAAAAGCAAGAGAGATAAATAATACTTTATTTGCAAATGAAAACAGAGATTATAGAATCCATTTATTAAAAGAATCTACAAGATTCTTAGATGAAATAGATGGAAATATTAAGCTTGATAATGAATTACATTCAATTAAAAAAGAGTATTTAAAACTTGATGAAAAAAACAATACTTTAGATAACTTATCAGCAAGTTTCCTTGTAAAAACTTTAGATGAAATAAAAGATACTCTAACAGTTACATACAAAGAGCACAAGGGACTTTTAACATTTACTTTAGGCTCAATATCAATTCCTGCAAATGCCTTCTTAAAAGCAAATCCTGATTATGATTTCTTTATTGATGTTGGAAGAAAAGGAAATGCTTCATTTAGAGCTGATGGAAAAGTTGATGTTGCTTTAATGGCTGCAAAATTAGCAAAAGGTGGAGGTCACGTAAATGCAAGTGGAGCAAAGTTTGATGACTTTAAAGAAACTATCATTTATGATGATGTAAAAAAATACGTTCAAAAAAAACTAGATGCTTTATAGTATCAAATAACTCGATAAACTAACACTTTCCTAATACTAAAAGATATATATTTAAGATAATATTTTTAAATATATATTTATTAGGAAAACTCATGAATTATAAAAGAAAAATCAAACTAAAACCTTATAAAAAACGAGATGAAAACTTTGAAGAAGTTGATGAAAATCGTCTTATTGAAATGGCTTGGCAAGATAGAATGCCTTTTGAAGTAATATATTTACAGTATGGTCTAACACAAAATCAAGTAAAAAAGAAATTAAGAAGTTTATTATCAAAAAAAGCCTATAAAAGATGGTCTAAAAGAATAAGTAATAGAATTACAAAACACAATAAAAAGTGTGATCATAAACAGATTAGATTTCAAGGACCATATTAAAATTTTTTTTTAGCTGTTAATTTATGTGAATTTGATATAATTTAAAAAAATACAAAGGATGTAAAATGGATTGTGAATTTCCAAGTGTTAACTCAAATGATAAAGAAATATTAGAAATTTTTAATAATACAAAAACAATTGCAATCGCTGGTTTATCACCAGATGAAAGCAAAGCTTCAAATATGGTTGCACAATATCTTCAAAGTGCTGGATTTAAAATAGTTCCTATTTATCCAAAAGAAGAAACTATATTAGGTGAAAAAGTGTATAGATCACTTAGTGAAGTACCTTTTAAAATTGATATGGTAGATATTTTTAGAAAACCAAATGCAATTGCTAGTATTGTTGATGAAATTATTGAAATAGGAAATATTGATACAGTATGGACTCAATTAGGTCTAGTAAATAATGAAGCTGCACAAAAAGCAAAAGAAGCAGGATTAAAAGTAGTACAAAATAAATGTACGAAGATTGAACATAGAAGTTTATTCTAAAATTTTAAATTTCTTTTTTATTGGATGGATTGTTAAGTATTAACTTTGCGATACATCCAGATTTACCATCTTTTCTATTTTTAATAGAAATTTTTGCTCTTAATGCATCTGCTGCATTTTTAGCTAAAAATAGACCTAATCCAACACCACTTTGTGTACCAACTCTTTTAAATGGTGCAAATAAATCAATATCTTCATTGATACCAATACCTTCATCTAAAACTGTAATAATGATTTTTTCTTTTGTCTTTTTTAATCTAATTGAAATAGATTTATTATCAGGAGTAAATTTAATAGCATTTTGTACAAAGTTTTGTAATATTTGATTAAATAAAGTTACTTGCATTGAAGTATTAAAAAAGTTTACATTTGAGAAAAATGTAATAATTATATTTTTTTGAGCACTAAGCATTCTATAATCATTAGCCTTTTTTTTCATATATTCAACTAAATCTAATTCTGTTGTTTGTTCAAACTGAGCACCTTCTGCACGTCCAATATCTAAGATTGAAGATATCATAATATTCATATCATCAATTTGTTTAATTGTAAGTTTTAAAGTTTCTTCATATTTTTCTGTATCTCTTTGCTTTCTAAGTGTTACTTCATTTTTCAATTTCATAACAGCAAGTGGAGTTTTAAGTTCATGTGCAGCACCAATAAAAAGTTCTTTTTTAAATTTTACATAGGTTTCAATTCTATTTGTTAAAGAGTTAATAGAGTTAGCAAGTGAATGAAACTCAATAGGTAAATCTTTTTTATCAATTTTAGTTAGTGAATTTTCATCCATATTTGATAGTTTTTTATTAATTTGTAAAATTGGTTTTAAAAGAGACCTAGAAACTGCAAGTGAATATAAAAGCATTAAAATAAAACCAGGTATTGCTAATATAAATAGGTTTTTGAAAATAATTGAGTATAAAAGTTCTCTTTCAAAATTTATATTTCTTTTTATTTCAATAAATTTTCTATTTTTCATATCAAATGGATATAAAAGTTTTATAAAATAATTATTCCCTTTTTCATAGATATAAAATTTATAATCTTTAAGATTGATATTATTTATTAAATCAATTGTAGTATTTCTACTTTGAAGTGCTTGAAATTTTTGAGATTTTGTATATTCTGCGATTGATGATTTATGAATGTTTTTTGCATCTAATAACATACTTTTTTGAATATTTTCATAAACAGTACGTTTTGTATATGAGTAAAATATAAAAGATAGAGTAATAATAAAAAGCGAAGTAGCAATAATTAGTTTTGTATAAAACTGTTTGTATATACTCTTCGCTTCCATTTTACTCTTTATTATAAATTATTTAAATTTATTTTACTTCATCTGTTTTATTTGGGTAACAGAATCTGTATCCTCTTCTTCTAATTGTTTCAATTGTTGCAATATTTAATGGTTTATCCATTTTTTGTCTAATTTGATTTATAGCAACTTCAATTACGTTTGGAGTAACTAATTCAGGCTCTTCCCAAATTGCGTCTAATAATTGCTCTTTTGAAACAATTTGATCTCTATGTCTAGCTAAGTGAGTTAAAACTTCAAAAGGTTTACCTTTTAATTCAATCTCATTACCTGCATATTCGATTTTTTCTTCATCTGGATTAATGATTAAATCATCAATTTCAATTACATTCGTTCCACCAAATCTTAATCTAGCTTCAATTCTTGCAAGTAAAATATCAAAATCAAATGGTTTTTTAATATAGTCATCAGCACCTGATTTAAGTGCTTCAATTTCGCTTTCTTTATCATCTCTTGCAGAAATGATTACAACAGCAGTTCTTGAACTTCTATTTTTAACAATTTTACATAATTCAATACCGTCACCATCTGGTAACATCCAGTCAGTTAAAACTAAATCATAATTTCTAATATCAATAAAGTATTCAGCATCTTTATAGTTTTCAGCTGTGTCTACTTGGTATCCAAAGTCACTTAGTCCTTCTTGTAATGTTCTATTTAAAGTTATTTCGTCTTCAATAATTAATATTCTCATAAATTCTATCCCTTAAATTTAAGTTAAGTTTAAATTTTGACGGAATTGTACCATAAAAAAGAGAAAGTTTAAAGGCTTTTTAAGCTAAATTTCAAAATTCGTTAATAATTTTTATAGATTAACTTTTTATTAATATATAATTGATAAAATTAAGCCAAATAAAATACCCAAGGATTAGTATGAAAAAAATAGTTTTAAGCCTAGTAGCAACACTAGCAATATCAACAATATCGTTAAATGCAGCTGATTATTATGCTTCAGTTGATGGAGAAAAAATTACACAAGCTGATATTGCATTAGTTTTACAAGATCCAAGAATAGATTTTTCTAAATTACCTGATAGTGCACAAAAAAGGGTATTAAATGAAATAATTAATAAAAAATTATTATCTCAAAAAGCAGTAAAAGATGGAATTGAAAAAGATCCAGCTTACAAAGATGCATTAGCAAAAATGAAACAAGATTTAGCATTTCAAGTTTGGCAAAAAAATGAAGTTGCAAAAATTGATGTAAGTGAAGAAAAACAAAAGAAATTTTTTGATGAAAATAAAGAAAAATTTGTAATGCCTGCTAACTTAGAAGCAAGACATATTTTAGTAAAAACAGAAAAAGAAGCAAAAGATTTAATTAAATCATTAAATAAAGCAAAAGATAAAGAAGCAAAATTTATTGAATTAGCAAAAGAAAAATCAGTTGGACCAACAGGAGTTAAAGGTGGTTACTTAGGTAAGTTCCCAGCTAATCAAATGGTTCCAGAATTCGCTACTGCTGCGTCTTCTTTAAAGAAAAAAACATATTCTCAAGCACCTGTAAAAACACAATTTGGTTACCATGTTATATATTTAGTTGATAAAGTAGAATCTAAATCATTATCTTTTAATGAAGTAAAAGGTAAAATCTCACAAATGTTATTAGGAAACGAATATAACGAAAGAGTTAAATCTATAACTGATGAGCTTAGAAAAAAAGCTAAAATTGTAATTAAATAAGGAGAATATATTGGGTGTATTAGATGTAGTTAAACCAGGAGTTTTAACAGGAAGTGAGGCAAAGAAATTATTTGCTTATGCAAAGGAAAATAAATTTGCAATACCTGCTGTAAATGTTGTAGGAACAGATTCAGTAAATGCTGTATTAGAAGCAGCTGCAAAAGTTAATTCGCCAATCATTGTACAATTTTCAAATGGTGGAACTAGTTATTATGCAGGTAAAGGTTTAAAAACTGAAGATGCTTCTATCTTAGGTGGAATTAGTGGAGCAATTCATGTTCATACAATGGCTGCTGCTTATGGAGTTCCTGTAATTTTACATACAGATCATGCTGCAAGAAAATTATTACCTTGGATTGATGGTTTATTAAAAGCTGGGAAATCACACTTTGCTAAAACAGGAAGACCATTATATACATCTCATATGTTAGATTTATCAGAAGAACCATTAGAAGAAAATATTGCAACTTGTGTTGAATATTTTAAAACAATGTCTGAACTTGATATGATGATTGAAATTGAACTTGGAATTACAGGTGGAGAAGAAGATGGTGTTGATAACTCAGAAGTTGACAATGCTTTATTATATACTCAACCTGAAGAAGTATGTTATGCTTATGAAGAGTTAAGCAAAGTAAGTCCTAACTTCACAATAGCTGCATCTTTTGGAAATGTTCATGGTGTTTATAAGCCAGGAAATGTTGTATTAAGTCCAAAGATCTTAGAAAATTCACAAAAATTTATTCAAGAAAAACACTCAACATCAGCACAACCTGTTGATTTTGTATTCCATGGTGGTTCAGGTTCTGAATTAGGCGAAATTAGAGAAGCAATTGAGTATGGTGTTATCAAAATGAATATTGATACAGATACACAATGGGCAACTTGGGATGGTGTTAGAGAATATGTAGCTAAAAACCATGATTATTTACAAGGTCAAATCGGTAACCCAGATGGTGAAGATAAACCAAATAAGTCTTATTATGATCCAAGAAAGTGGCTACGAGCTTCACAAGAATCAATGATTGCAAGATTAGAAGTTGCTTATTCTGATCTTTGTGGTATTAACAAAAACTAATAAAAAACTAACAAATATTAAAAAAAAGAGAAGTTAATTTACTTTAGCTTCTCTTTTTTCCTTTCTTTATTAAATTCCTATCTTTTTACTTAAAAAAAACGTATAATAATGCCTATAAAAAGGATACTTATGAATATAAAACTACTAAAAAATGATATTGAAAAAAAACAATTTGATGTTGAAATTGTTTTAGTTAAAAATATTAAAAATTTAAACAAAAAAGAGAAAGAAATATTAAAAGAAATCAATTTTGATGTTAAATCATCAGATGCGTATTTTCATACAAATACAAAAAAACTTTTTATTGCTTGTACGGTTTTAAAAAAAGAGGATTTAAAGATTGCATTTTCAACTGCAATTAGAACAATCAAAAAATTTAAATTTAGTACTATTAAAATAAATTTACTACAAGATAAAAAAGAGTTAAATATTCAAGATATGGTTGAAGGTTTAGTTTTAGGTAATTATGAATTTACAAAATATAAATCAGAAAATAAAAAGAGTAAGACATTTAAAATTTTAATATGTACACAAAATTCAAAAGAAGATATTAATTCATTAAATAAAAAACTTCAAGATATTTTAGCTATTACATCAAGTGTTAATATGGTTAGAAATATAGTTAATACACCTCCTGAAGATTATTATCCTCAAATAATGGCAGAAGATGCAATAAAGATTGCAAAAAGAGATAATTTAGAGTGTATTATTCATGGGGAAGAATATTTATTAAAAAATCAAATGAATGCTATGTTAAGTGTTGGTCGTGCTTCAAGACATGAATCAAAGCTTATACATCTATCATATAAGCCAAAAGAGCCAAAAGGAAAGATTGTCTTAGTTGGAAAAGGTTTGACTTATGATAGTGGAGGTTTAAGCTTAAAACCAGCAGAATTTATGGTTTCTATGAAATGTGATAAAAGTGGTGGTAGTGCAGTTTTAGGTATTATGAATACATTAAAAGCATTAAATTGTCAATATGAAGTACATGGTATTATTGGTGCTGTTGAAAATATGATTGGTGCAGATGCCTTTAAACCTGATGATGTTTTAGTTGCTAAAAATGCAAAAACAATAGAAGTAAGAAATACAGATGCAGAAGGAAGACTAGTTCTTGCTGATTGTTTATGTTATGCACAAGATGAAATTGAAGATATTGATTATATTTTTGATTATGCAACATTAACTGGAGCTTGTATTGTTGCACTTGGAAATCAAACTATTGGAACAATGGGACATAGTAATAAATTAAAAACAAAAATGCAAAAAGCTGCAGATAGTTCAGGTGAATTAATTGGAGTACTTCCTTTTAATAGATATTTACCAGCTATGATAAAAAGTAAAATTGCAGATATTACAAATAGTTCAAGTTCAAGAGCAGGTGGAGCTATTACAGCTGGGTTATTCTTGGATAATTTTATAAAAAAAGAGAATAAGAAAAAATGGCTTCATTTAGATATTGCAGGTGCTGCATATAGTGAATCTCCATGGGCTTATAATTCATTTGGAGCAACAGGTTCTGGTGTAAGACTTACATTAGATTTTATAAAAAAATTGGATAAATAGTAGGAATTCCTACTATTTAATTCATTAGAGCATTTTCATATTTTGGATAAAGATTTATAATAGATCGTTCAAATTCATCTTTTATCATATCCATGTTTCTAAATTCTTCTGGTTTATTTAATTGAAGTATTTCAAATACACTAAGACCTTTTTTTGCAGATTCTTTAAGAGTATTATCTAAATAAATTAAATATCTTTTCATTTGGTCAAATGGCTCTTTATTATATGATATAGGACCGTGTCCTGGAACTAAAACTTTATAATCTACTTGTCTTAATTTTTCTAAAGAGATAATCCATTTTTCAATATTTGCATGTGGTGTTGCAGCAATTCTATTATAAAAAATTAAATCAGATGCAAATAGAGTTTTCGTATATTCATCATATAATGCAATATCTGAATCAGTATGACCCTCTAAATATATAACTTTTAGTTTATGTTTTCCTAGTTTTATATATTTATCAACAAAAGGCTTTAAGGTTTTATTAGGAGCTTTTACTTCTGTTTTATTCATCCATTTATATGTAAGATTTAATAAATTTATAATATATAAATCACCATTATTAGAAATATCATTTTTTGTATATTCACTAGCTAAAATAGTAGAATTTTTAAAAGCTTGATTTCCTAAAAAATGATCAGGATGATGATGTGTATTTATTACCATTTTAATAGGTTTATTTGTAATCTTTTTTATTGCTTCAAGCATTTGTTGTCCATATCTAAATGAAGAACCTGTATCAATTACAATAACACCTTCTTTTGTAATAATAAAAGATGAGTTTGAAATATTACCACCATTTTTTACAGAAAAAAATTCTGTTTCTCCAATAAGTGAATAAGTGTTTTTTGCTATTTTTATTGGTTTTAATTTATAATCAAAGTCTTGAGCAAATAAAGTAAGACTTAAAAGTAGAAATATTGATATCTTTTTTATATTAATCATTTTTCAACCTTTATAATTTTGTAGTAAAATTATACTCATTACTATCTGTATCTAAAAGTTCAATTTTATATGTTCCATTACCTTCATTTGTTTCTAAAAGAATTCTAGGGTTTTCACTAACAGAAGCATAAATTTTCATTTTACCTATTGATTGGTTATTTGATAAAATATTTATATCAGAGATATAAAATTCAGGATTTCCTACAAAAAAACCTGTTTCCATAGGATGGAAAACAGACCATTTTATTCTATATGACTCATTATTTTTCCAAATATTACTTTTTGTACGACCTAATAAATCTTCATAGTTTGAAACAGAACTTGCAACTGATGAAACAGAACAACCTCCACCAAAACTATTTATTTGTGCACTTGCTACATGCCATAAGCCATTTTTATCTAAAACAACAGCTCGTAAAGGTGTTCCTTGGGCAATTTTAATATTTAATGATAAAATTGGATTCATTTTTAACAAATCAAAATCAGCAATTTTTACGATTGCATTTAAATCAGCAAAAACTACCATTCTTTTTGCATTTTCAATTTTACTTGCATCAATAAATATAGGAACTTGTAGTGGATTATCAGCAAATGATGGGACATTTATTTGTATATTTTTATCATCAAAAATATACTTTTCCTCTCCAATCATTTTTATTATAGTCTCCTGCCATACAGGAGAATTTAGTGGGTCTTTTGCGTAAGTTAGTTGATTAATTAATAAAATCATAAACAATAATTTTACAATATTTGTAAATCTATTTTCCATAATATGCCTTTTTAATTATTTTTTAAAACTATTGGACTTTCATATGTAACATTGTATTTTTTAAATATATTTTTTAATGTATCATCTTTATGATATTGATCAATAAAACCTTCAATTTTATAACCTAATGCTCTAAAATCATGTCTTACAGCAATTCCAATATCCCATTTTGAAGTAACATAATCAATTTTTTCACTCATAAAGTATTTATCTTGATTTTTATTAAAATCTAAAAGGTATTCAAGTTGTGATTTTAATCCTGCAACTGCTGAAAGCTTTTTATCTTTTAAGTCTTTAATTGCTGTTTCTATTGAAACATAGTGTTTAACATTAGGTCTAAGTTGACCTTGAAAAGATGATGTTAAATGGGCATCAGGTAAAGTATCTAATTCAACACCAACAGTGTTATATTTAAATTGAGCTAAACTATTTAGTTTTTCAATTTTACTTTTATCTGTAGCAATTACCCAGTTTTCAGCATGATAAGGAGCTTTCATAACTACTAATTCATTAGATAAAGCACCTGTTGTTTTATCTTTTTGTCTAATAAATTCATAATCATAAGGAACCCTAAGCATTACATCAGCTTTTGTCTTATGTATGATATGACCTTTCCAAATTACATTTCTTAAATCATCTTCAAGATTTTCATCAGAACCAGTCCAATACCATATAGGTTTAACACCTAAAGAAGAAGCGATTTCTTTACCTAAATCAATATCAATACCTTTTTCTACACCATCTTCAATAAATGAATAAGGAGGAAAGTTTTCATATATTGCAATTATTATGTTTCCTGATTCTTTTATTTCTTCAATAGTTCTTGCATTGATATTTGAGATTAGTATTAAGATTAGAAATGTAATTTTATAAATCATAATCTATAAATCATCACTATTTAAAGTTTCAATCCATGCTCTAATTGTCCAAATTGCAGTTGGAGTTAAAACATCTTTAAATGGAGGCATATAAACATTACCATTTCTAACAGCACCATCTTGTACTTTTCCAATAAAGTATTCATCTGTATCATCATCAGGTCCACCTAATGCTCTTAAATCAGGTGCTATACCACCAGAAACAGCACCTAAACCATGACATCTAGCACAGTTAGTATTATAAGCACCTTTTCCAATTTCCATTGCTAATTCATTACCTCTAAATGGATTTACTATTACGTCCTCAGCAATATTTTTTAAACCTTTTGTTTCAACTGCTTGTGGGCTTACATCTCCATGTGCAAATGCAAATGTTGTTGAAGCAAATAATGCGAAAGCTAGTTTAGTTATTTTTTTCATAAATGTCCTTTTCTTGTTTTCATAATCGAAAGTATATAATCATTTTATAGCCTGATTATAGCGCTATAAATTATTTGTTTTTTGCTATATTTAGGCTATATAACTCTAATATAATAATTTTTACTAATAAAGGATTATTATGCAAATTAAATTATTGATTATTGTCTTATTGTTTAATTTTAACATTTATGCACAAGAAAAATTAAGAGTTGGCGTATTAGCTTACGGAACTGTTAATTGGGAATTAGAAGTATTAAAAAATAATGCTTTAGATAAAAAAAATGACTTTGAATTAGAAGTTGTTAAGTTAGCTTCAAAAAATGCTGTAGCAATTGCATTACAATCAAAAACTGTTGATATTATTGTTAGTGATTGGGTTTGGGTAAATAGACAAAAAGCAAATGGAAAACATATGAGTTTTTACCCATATTCTAAAGCAATTGGCGCACTTTATATTCAAAATAATGAGAATATTAAAACACTTTTAGATTTAAAAGATAAATATATTGGAATTGCAGGTGGTAGTGTAGATAAAACATGGATACTATTTCAGGCATATAGTAAATATAAATATAATCAAGATTTAAAAAATATTATAAATGAAATTTATGCAGCTCCTCCAATTTTATATAAAAAAGTTTCAGATAAATCTATATTTGGAGCAATGAATTTTTGGCATTACAACGCTAAATTAGATAAAAATAATATTAAAAGATTAATTGGAGTTGAAGAAATTTTTAAAGAATTTGATATAAAAAATGATATTCCTTTAGTTGGTTGGATTTTTGATACAAATTTTGCAAATAAAAATCCTAAATTAATAAATAACTTTTTACAAGCATCTTATGAAAGTAAAAAGTTGCTATTAGATTCATCTTTACAATGGGATAAAATTAGACCACTAATGAAAGCAAAAAATGATAGTGAATTTGATTCTTTAAAAGAAGGTTATAAAAAGGGAATTGTAAAAGATTATTCACAAGAAAATATTAAATCTGCTTCGAAAGTATTTGAAATTTTATATAAAGAGGGTGGTGAAAAATTAGTTGGAAAAAGTAAAACTTTAAATGAAGATATTTTTTGGAACTTTTCACCTAATATTAAATGGTAAAACTAATGCAATCAAAAACAAAGTTTATCTCATTTCTTAGTATTTTTATTATTTGGCAGGCTTTAGCTATCTTGATAAATTCAGATGTTTTTCCAACAGCTATTAATGTATTTAGAAGTTTATATGAACATACATTTCATGGTGAACTTCTTGAGCATCTTGCTATTACATTATATAGAGTATTAATAGCATTTTCTGTTGCTATGATAATAGGTGTATTTTTTGGAATATTAATGGGTATTTATAAAAAAGTAGATTCTTTTTTTGATACTTTATTAGTTATTGGTTTAAATATTCCTGCATTAGTTACTATTATAATTTGTTATATTTGGTTTGGATTAACAGATTTTGCACTATTACTTGCAGTTATTATAAATAAAGTTCCAATGGTTATTGTAACAATAAGAGAAGGTGCAAGAGCTATGGATAAAAAATATATACAAATAGCACAAATTTATAATATCTCAAAAATGCAGAGAATTAAACAAATCTATTTACCACAAATTTATCCATATTTAATGGCAAGTGCAAGAACAGGTTTATCTCTTATTTGGAAAATAGTTTTGGTTGTTGAGTTATTAGGTAGAAGCTCAGGTATGGGATTTCAATTATCAATGTTTTTCCAATTTTTTGATATTACAAGTATTTTGGCATATTCAACTGCATTTATTATTGTAATTTTGATTATAGAATCATATATTTTAAGACCCTTAGAAAAAAAAGTAAATCAATGGAGATAGTAAAGTGCTGAATATTAATATAGAAAATAAAAACTATCAAAATAAACAAATAATTAGTAAGTTAAAACTTCAAATACATAATGGTGAGTTTATATCAATAATTGGACCTTCAGGTTGTGGTAAAACTACACTATTAAATATTATCTCAAATCTTGATAAAGAGTATAATGGGGAAATAAGTCTTGATAATAAAAAAGATTTAGATATTGGTTTTATGTTTCAAGATTCAAGAATTATTCCATGGCTTAGTGTATTTGATAATATTATGTTAGTTTCTAAAGAAAAAAATGAAGCAGATATTATAAGTTTATTAAGTGATATTGGTTTAAAAGATTATATTTATTCTTTTCCTAAAGAACTTTCAGGAGGAATGAAAAGAAGAGTTTCCTTAGTTCGTGCATTTATAAATAAACCAAAACTTTTACTTTTAGATGAACCATTTATTTCACTTGATTATCCAACAGCTCAAAGTTTAAGAGCAGATTTTATAAGATTCTATAAAAAATATTTGCCTACAGTTATTTTTGTAACACATGATTTAAAAGAGGCTATTTCTTTATCAAATCGTATAGTTTTTTTAGATTCAAAACCTATGAAAGTAGTATTAGATTATAAAAAAGAGATTGATTTTACGCAAGATTTAGAATCATTAGAAATTGAAAAACATAAGTTAGAAATATTAGAGAAATATCCTTTATTATTATCTGGTAAAATTCAATAGAACTTATGTTCTATTGAATTGAATTTTCAATCATTTTTACTACTGTTTGATTTACTTTATTCATTATTTTTTCATCTTTTTGTAGATTTTTAGCTAAATTATAAATAATTCTTATTTCATCTTTTTTATCTTTTAATTCATAAATGGCAATACTTAATGGACAATACATTATATTATTAGGATTTATTTCCATCATTTCAAAAGTTAAAGACATTTTACAAAAACCTATTTTTTCAGCATTTGTAAATACTGCTTCTTTTTTATAATGTGATGATATTTTTTTTAAAGCATTTCCGATTTTTGCTCTATATGCAAATATAAAACCATTTTGCTCTATTTCATCTAAGATTGTAAATGATATATCAGAATATTTTCCTTTTACATCATAGGTAATATAGTCATCATTTACAGTTTTTATATAAGATGCTTGTAGATTTAAAGTAAGAAATAATACAAATAAAATCAAGATATGCTTTTTTATATTAAACATATTTTATTCCTTACAACTTACTTGGAATGAAGCAACACCTAAAGTATCTAAATCATTAGTAGGGTGTAAAAAACCATCTTGAGGTGATGTTGATACTAAAGCCTTTGGATGAACTAAAGATATAGGTTGACGTAATTGTCCATTAAATTGTCTAAAACTAAGTTTTCTACCTTTATATGCACCTATTTCAAAACTATCACTATAAAAAAGCTTTAAATTTGTTTCTTTATCTAAAGATTTTGTTTTACTTAATGCAGAAACTATAATTTGAGTTGCAAGCCATGCTGAGTAATCTTTTGAATTCATCCATCTTTTTGCATGTTTTTCAAATCTATTTTGTAATTGTGCTGCACCCCATTGTTCAATTACTTTATGCCAAGTAAGTGCCTGTAAGCCCTGTGTCCCTGCTATTGGTCTTGCTAACCAAGTATTAAAATATAAATACTCTCCAAAATCTCCATAATAATCAGCTGTTAAAACAACATCATAATCTTTACCTTGTGTAAATGCAGGTATTTCAAGTTGAGCTCTTCTTCTAATATCAGCATTTAGTTTCCATGTTTTTTCTTCTAAAATATTTCCACCAAATTTTTTAGCAGAATTTTTTAAAGACTCTGCTATTTCAATATCTTTTGGGTTTGTTCCTTTTATTAAAAGCCAATTTTTCAAATTTCTTTTTACTAAAAATTGAATTAATGCATCACTTAACATTGCATCACTAGGAGCTGTATGTAAAAGATTTTTATTACATGAATTCATTCTTAGTTGTGTTGAATTATTTGTTGCATTTATAAAAATAACATTTTTAGCTTTTTCTTGTTTTAATAATTCATTTAAAAGTTTAGTTTGAACATTTAAGATTACAAATGTATTGTTTTTATTTGTCCATTGATTTAATTTATTTATTAAATCTTCATGATTATAAGATATCTCTTTTTCTAAAATAAACTTTTGATTTAAAAACCTAGCATTTCTATTTGAATCTTTTATTGCAAGTTCAATTCCCTTAAGTGCACTATCTTTTGGCTCTTCAATCACATTTGATAAAGTTGGTGGTTTTTTGATTTGCTCTTCTAAATATAAGATGTTTATATCTAAAACATTAGCTTTTATAAATGATGTAAATAAAATCATAAATATCAATATTTTATTCATAATTAGCCTTTTTTATTTAAGTATACAGAATAAATATAGCATGAATATAGGTATGTTTCATAATCTATAAATTTATTAATTTTTATAAATTCAAGTCTATATTTTGATATATTTTTTAAAGGTTTGTGCTAATATTTATAAAAAAGGTTATAAATGAAGAATATAAAAACAATTTTAATGTCAATATTTATATTATTTATTTTATTTCAAGGTGCAGTTTATTTTTATCAAAAAAATGAATCTAAGAAAATTGAAAATGTAACTTCAAAAAATGACACAATCTTTCAAAGAGAATATTCTATAACGTTTGGTGAGAATGAAAAAAATGTAATAGTAGTAGAGTTTATAGATCCTGAGTGTTATCCATGTAAACAGTTTTATCCAATGATAAATGAAATGTTTAATAAATATAATAAAGATATAGCTTTAGTAATTAAGTATTTGCCAAATCATAGAAATTCTGAAGAAATTATAAAAATTTTAGAAGCTTCAAGATTCCAAAATAAATATAAAGAAGTTTTAGCCGTACTATTTGATAAGCAAGATTTATGGTCAGCTTTTAATTCTGAAAACCCAGATTTAAAATGGAATTTTTTAAAAACAATTAATGACTTAGATATTGAGAAATTAAAAATTGATATGAATAATACAAAAATACAAGCAATAATCAACCAAGATAATATGGATGCAAGAGTATTAGGGGTAAGAGGAACACCTGCTGTTTTTGTAAATGGAAAAAAATTGGCAGTTTTATCTTTAAAAGAATTATTAGCTTTAGTAGAAAGTGAAGTTAATAAAAAATAAGTTAACCTATATTCAGGCTATAAACCTAATGTATACTTTTCCTAAATAAATTTAGGGGAACTATATGAAAAAAATTAAATATCTTTTACCACTATTAGGTTTAACTACAATATTAAATGCTGATAAGGTATATATATCAAATGAAAAAGATAATACACTTTCTGTAATTGATTCAATTACACAAGAAGTTGAGCAAACAATACAAGTTGGACAACGTCCAAGAGGTATTACTTTTAATAAAGATTATACAAAACTATATATTTGTGCTAGTGATGATGACACAGTTCAAGTATTAGATATCAAAACTTCAAAAATTATCTATAATCTACCATCAGGAGAAGATCCTGAGCAGTTTGATTTAAATCCTAAAAAGAATGAATTATATGTTGCAAATGAAGATGATGCAATATTAACAGTAATTGATACAGTAAAAAAAGAAGTTATTACACAAATAGAAGTAGGGATTGAACCAGAAGGAGTTGCTGTTAGTCCTGATGGAAAAATTGTAATTAACTCAACAGAAACTTCAAATTTCTTACATTGGATTGATACAGATACTTATAAAATTGTTCATAATACATTAGTAGATGACAGACCAAGACATATAGAATTCTCAAAAAGTGGAGATAGAGTATGGGCATCATCTGAAATTGGTGGAACAGTTACTGTAATTGATACAAAAACAAGAGAAAATTTAAAAAGAATAACTTTTAAAATTCCAGGTGTTTATAAAGATAAAATTCAACCAGTTGGTATAAAACTTACAAGTGATGGAAAATATGCTTTTGTTGGTTTAGGACCTGCAAATCATGTTGCTGTAATTGATGCTAAAACATTCAAGGTAATAAAATATCTATTAGTAGGACAAAGAGTTTGGCAATTAGACTTTTCTGATAATGAAACTAAACTTTATGCTGCAAATGGTGTAAGTGGAGATATATCAATTATTGATGTAGAGAGTTTAAAAGTTAAAAAAACAGTAAAAGTTGGAAGATTTCCATGGGGAATAGCAGTTAAACCTGCAAGTTAAAATATGATAAATCAACTTGAAATTAGAAATATATCTTATAAATATGAAAAAGATTTAGTTTTAAAAAATGTTAGTCTTAATATAAAAAAAGGTTCTTTTTTAGTTTTACTTGGTCTTAATGGTGCAGGAAAATCAACACTTTTCGCATTAATTACAAGATTATTAAAATTACAATCTGGAGATATTTTAATAAATAACTATTCTATTTCAAATTATAAAAAAGCACTAGAAAATATTGGAATAGTTTTTCAAGAACCAACATTAGATTTGGATTTGACTGTTAAACAAAATCTAGTGTTTTCAGGTGCTTTAAAAGGGATATCTTTTAAAGAAACAATGCTTTCTATAAAAGATGAATTATCAACTTTAGAATTAGAAAATAAACTTGATGTACGAGTTCGTGATTTAAACGGTGGTCATAGAAGAAGAGTAGAAATTCTAAGAGCTTTAATTGGTGAACCATCACTTTTATTGCTTGATGAGGCTACTTCTGGACTTGATATAAAAACAAGATATAGCATAATTTCGTATATTAAAGAGATTGTAAAAAAAAGAAATATTTCTGTTTTATGGATTACTCATTTATTTGATGAAATTGATGAAAATGATAAGGTAGTTATTATAAAAAAAGGTGAAATTATTACTTCAGGAATTGTATGTGAAATAGTTTCAGAAAATAAAAAAGATTCTTTAACAGAAGTTTTTGAATCTTTAACAAAGTGATTATATGAAAAAGTTATATTATTGTGCATTAGGAATTATATATAAAGAATTACTTCGTTTTGTAAAACAAAAAAGTAGATTTTTTTCTGCACTTGTAAGACCATTGCTTTGGTTATTTATTTTTTCAGTTGGATTTAAATCAGCACTTGGTTTGGCAATTATTCCACCTTATGAAACATACATTACTTATGAAACATATATCGTTCCAGGTCTTGTAGGGATGATTCTTTTATTTAATGGAATGCAAAGTTCACTTTCAATGATTTTTGATAGAGAAATGGGATCTATGAAGATACTTTTAACTTCAAATATTTCAAGGTCTTACTTATTGTTTTGTAAAATGTTTGCAACAGCAATAGTATCAACTATTCAAGCAATGGTTTTTTTATTTATTGCATTTCTTTATGGAATTGATATTCCAATCTTAGGATATTTTTTAGCAGTTCCTGTGATTTTATTTACATCAATTATATTAAATGCTTTTGCTCTTTTTATATCATCAGTAATAAAACAATTAGAAAATTTTGCTTCTGTTATGAATTTTGTAATTTTTCCAATGTTTTTCTTATCTTCTGC
>NZ_JBGUES010000019.1:0-25107 GCF_041821165.1 Poseidonibacter sp.
CTAAAATAGCTCCTACTATTAAACATAACTCTTTTGAAACAGAAGCAGGAAGTAATGTTGATACTATTTCAACAACATTAGCATCAGGATTTAATGCTGTTTGTTTTTTTATATGTTGTAAAATTTCATCTTCATTTTTACCTTTAACCATATTTATTAAAAGTGGTACTTGCTCATATTGTTCTAATAAAGGTGTGATTTCTCTTGAAAAATCTAAAATAACTGGACCTCTTAAACCTTTTGAGGTAAAGATTAAATCACCAACTGCTTTTAGTTTTTTTGCTTTTTTTAAATCAACTCTTATAATTGCTTTTGCAATTGTATCAGCAGTACAATTTGCTACCCATGTTTCTTTTACATAAATAGGAAGCATTGCAGGATAAAGGTCTGTAACTTTATGTCCTAACTCTTTTGCAAACTCATAACCATCACCATTAGCACCAAGCATTGGAAAACCTAAACCTCCTGTTGCTACAATTACATTAGATGAATTAAACTTTTCATTTTGTGTTTGTACACCTGTAATACTTTCACCATCAAAAAGTAGTCTTTCAACTTTTGTATCACATAAAACTTCAACTTCTAATCTATTTAACTCAGCTTCTAATGCTTTTATAATAGTAGAAGAGTTGTGAGTTACAGGAAATATTCTAAAGCCATCTTTAGTATCTGTTTGAACACCAATACTTAAAAAGAACTCTCTTAAGTCATCTTTATTTAACATATTTATTGCTGTACTCATAAAACGACCATTTTTACCAAAAGATTTCATAAAATCTTCACTACTTAAAGTATTAGTAAGATTACATTTTCCTCCACCTGTTGCTTTTAGTTTTGCACCAAGAGTTGGAAGTTTTTCTAAAAGTAAAACCTTTTTACCTTGTTTTCTTGCAGTTATGGCAGCTATCATTCCAGCGCCACCTGAACCTATTATTATTACATCATATGTTTTTTTCATCTTGCAATCATAACCAAAGATTGTTGAATATTTTGATATACTTTTATTATGAAAATAAGAATAGGCACATTTAACCTCTATCAATTTGTAAAACCTCCTTACTCTTGGTATACAAAAAAAGAAAAGTTCAACCCAATACAATGGGAAGAAAAAACGTCGTGGATTAAAAAACAGATTAAAAAAATGGATTGTGATATCATTGGATTTCAAGAAGTTTTTTCATCAAAAGCATTAAAAGAGCTTGTTCAAGAGCTTGGTTTTAATTATTTTAAAACAGTTGATATTGCAAACACATCTAAAAAAAATCCTAAAGTGTATATAAGCACAACAGTTGCAATTGCTTCAAAATATCCAATTACAAAACTACATACCGTAAAGCCAAACTTTAAAAGTTTAAAAAAACATGATTTTTATGATACATTTTCTTTTTCAAGAATTCCTATAAAAGCAAGTATTACTTTAGCAAATAATCAAGATTTATTAGTTTATGTAGCACATTTAAAATCTAATAGAGATAATGAGTTTGAATATGTATTTAATAAATCTCATACATTAGAAGATAAAAAAGAGCAAGTAAATAAAGCCTTGGAAGAAGGGTTTTCAAACTCTTTAAAACAAAGACTTTGCGAAGCATCATCACTATTTTTTAATATCAAAAAAACAATTGATACTCCAACAATTTTTTTATGTGATTTAAATGATAAAGAGTTTTCAATTACAATTGATGCTTTAACAAATGAAAAATATCATGATGAAAATAGTCTTGAAGATTTACACTTATTAGATGCAAATAATCTGTTTGAAAAAGAAGTATATAATCCACATCCTGAGGCAACACAAGAAGAGAGAACTCCTACTAGTTATTTTGTAGGAAAAGGAAATGTATTGGATTATATTTTTGTTTCAAAACATTTTGATAAAAATGAAAAAGAGCATATTTCAAAAGTAAGTTCATATGAAATATTTAATGAACATCTTGAAAATAATCATGATGGTTCATTATTACAAAGTGATCATGCACAGGTTGTATGTGAATTAATTTTTAATGAAAAAAACCAATAAAATATTTACTTAAAGTTTTTATAAGTTTTTTTCACTATAATCCCGAAATAAATATATTATAGATTTTTCAATCAAATACATACAATTATTATTATATTTTAAATACAAGTTATAGCGAACTAACTTTTTACAGAAGAGACAGTGTTTTCTAGCGATTTTCACTTCTCTTTTGCTTTTTTATTAAACTTCATTTTTTGTTATTTTTTAATTTTATTACTATTTTCTGAGATATTTCAATGTCGTAGCAATAATATCATCATCATCTTTACTTGGACTTTTAATAGTCTCTTTTGTATCATCACTTTTTGTAAATGTGATATTCATTTCGTATGAACCAATTGTTTGAATACCTTTTTGAAGTGCTAAAATTTTTATTATGATAAGTTCTAAGAACTGTTTTGTTGGAAGGTCTGGCTTACCAAATCTATCTTCCATTTCTTCTTCTATTAAATATACAGCTTCTTTATCCTGACACTTTGAAAGTCTTCTATATAATTCAAGTCTTACTCTATCTTCATGAATATATTCATCACTTATAAATGCTGAAATTGCTAACTTTATATCAACTGTTTTATTCTCTTCTTTTACATCACCACTTAAACTTGCAAGTGCATCTTCTAACATTTTTAGATATAAACCATATCCTATTTGTTTAATATGTCCACTTTGTGCTTCACCTATAATATTTCCACCACCTCTGATTTCTAAATCTTGGTGAGCTAAAGCAGTACCACTTCCTAAGTATGAGTTTGATTCAAGAGCTAGAAGTCTTTTAACCGCATCTGATGTGATTTGTTTTTTATCTTCAACTACGTAATAACAGAATCCTTCTTTATTACTTCTACCAACTCTACCTCTTAATTGATGTAAATCAGCAATTCCAAATCTATCTGCACCATCAATGATAATTGAGTTTGCATTTGGTAAGTGAAGACCTGACTCTACAATTGAAGTTGCTAATAATATATCAAACTCTTTTGCTTCAAAAGCATCTAATATCTTTTCGGCATCAGCTGGTTTAATTTTTGAGTGAATTACCTCAACTTTTATATTTGGTACAACTTCTAAAATATCAGCTTTTTTTGCTTCAATTGAGGCAATATTATTATGAACATAAAATAACTGTCCACCTCTTCTTTTTTCTCTTAAAATAATCTCTTTAATTAATTTATCACTATACTCTTTTACATAAGTTCTAACACCTAATCTCTCCGTTGGAGGTGTTAGAAGTGAAGACATACCTTTTAATTTTGAAAGTGCAAGATTTAGTGTTCTTGGAATTGGTGTTGCACTCATTGAGAAAATATGTACATCTTCTCTTAAGTTTTTTAGTTTCTCTTTTTGTTTAACTCCAAACTTATGTTCTTCATCTACAATAACTAAAGCCAAATCATTTGCTGTTATATTTAATAATGAATGAGTTCCTATAACACATTTTATCTCACCACTTGCAAGACCTTTTTTTATTTCAGTTTTTTCTTTTGCTGTAGTTCTTCCATCTAGTTTAGCCATAGAGATACCATATGGTTCAAATCTCTTTTGCATACCATGATAGTGTTGAGTTGCTAGAAGTGTAGTAGGACAGACAAATATAGCTTGTTTACCATCTAAAATAACTGCTAATAAAGCATTCATAGCTACTTCTGTTTTACCAAAACCTACATCACCTGAAAGTAATCTATCCATTACACGACCTGAACTTAAATCAGTAAAAATTTCTCGTACAGAACGTGTTTGATCTTTTGTATACTCAAATCCTGAAGATTTAGCAAAATCAATTAAAGCTTGTTTATCAGTATTTATTTTTATACCATTTATAAGTTCTCTTGCTGCTGCTAGTTTTATAATATCATTTGCAATAGCAAATAATCTATCTTTTACTTTTTCTTTTAACTTAGCAAAAGAACCTTTTCCAAGCTTATCAACAGTAGCATAAGAGCTTCCATCAGCAACATATCTATCAATTAAATCAATATTTTCAACAGGAATTAAAAGTTTATCTTCCCCTGCATACTGAACTATTACAAAATCACGTTTTGCACCCATTACAGTTACAGGTTCTATTCCTTTATACTGTCCAATACCATGTTTTTCGTGAACAACATAATCATTTACTTGAAGTTCATCTAAAACAAGTTTTATCTTTTTCTTTCTTCTTTTTTTAATCTCTTTATTAAGTGAGATTATTACCTCATCATCACTTACTAAATTTAAGATATATGGCTCAAAAACATAGTTTATATTTTTATCATTTAAATCTAAATCATGACCTTTTACCTTAGCTTCAGTCGTAGATATTACAGTGATTTTTTTATCTTTATGAAAATTAATATACTCTTTTATATTTGCAGGTGCTATTTCTTTATGATTCTTACTTGCGAATATTTGAGGTGTTGATAAAAACTTATCTTTATTTACTCTTTTTTCTTCAAATAAGTAAACTTCATTTATTTCATCAAGTGATTCTTTTGTAATAAAACAGTTCATTTCTTGAGGTAAATAAGTTCCTAAATCATTTAAGTACCAAAATCCTAAAGAGTGAATATCTTTTATAAAAGCATCACTTGATACTGTTTGAACTTGTTCATTAATTAAAGAGTATGTTTCTTCATCAAGAGCTAAAAAAGCAGGATTAATAGTAAAACTTTCAATCTCTTCTTTAAAAGATTTTTGATCTTCAATATCAAACTTTCTAATACTTTCAACTTCATCATCAAATAAAGAGACTCTATATCCAAACTCACAACCTAAAGGACATATATCAATAATATCTCCTCGAATAGAAGCTTCTGCTTCTGAAGTTACAATATCTACAAAATAGTAACCCCAATTATAAAGTTTTGATTTTAACTCTTCTATTTTTATAGTATCAGCAAAATTTATCTCAAAACTATCAAAACATTTAGCTTTAGGAAGAGGGAAAGATATAGTTCTAATTGGAGCAATTAATATTTTGTTTTGTTTTTTATATGAGTAAAATTCACTTAAAGCTTTTGTAATATCTTGTAATTCAGTAGAAAATGATAATAAGTCATCACCAAAATTAGCTCTAAAATCAGCTAATACAAAAGGTTTATGTCCTAAAAAAGAAACAATATCATGAGCTTCTTGAGCTTGTTTATCATCATTTACGATTAAAAGTTGACACTCTTTTAATCGTTTTTCATCTTTTAGATTTTTTAAAAATTCATATATATTATTCACTATATAGCTTCTTTTGATTCACTTAATTCAAAATCATTACTATTTTTATCATAATAATATGCTGGATATGGTGTTTCATTTAAAAGAAAAATTAGATTTGCATCTAAAAAAGTATTTTTTTGTAATCCTTTTTTAAAAACCTCTAAAATATAAGCTTTTGTTGAAAATGTTGTTGTTGAAGATTCTGCTGTATAAACAAATGCTTCATCAGGAACAGTATGAAATCCCTCTTTTTTTAAATGTTTTTCAAACTTCTCTTTATCTTCTAAACCAGAAACATCTAATAATACTAATACGTCTAATTTTTCCATTCTTTTATCCTAAGTTTTTTATATTTATTTTATTATAAGAGTACTAACAAGACCAATAAGTCCACCAAATACAGCACCCCAAATAACTAACCATCCTAAATGTTCTCTTATTATATTTTGAATCATTTCTTTTACCATTTTAGGAGTTAATTCATCTAATCTTTTATTTACAATTGAACTTAACTTATTATAAATATCATCTGATAAATTTTCTGATTTTAACGCATCACTTAAAACTTCTTGGAACTCATCACTTTTTGTAATATCAATAATTGAGTTTTGTAGTTTTAATGTAAATGGCTCTCTTAAAGGTTCTAAAGCAGCTTCTCCACCAAACATTCCTAACATTGAACCAAATGATGATTCCATTACTGATTCTTTTAATGAATTATAAGCAGGTGTAAAATCTGTTTTATCTAAAATCTTTTCAAAATCTATTGTATTTTTTGCACTTTGCATCTCTTCTTCAAAAAATTTTGATAAATTAGTTTTTGTAAAAAATTGATTCATAAGTAAGTTATGAATTGATACTTTAAATGCACCAAATTTTTTCTCAATAACTCCACTACCATATAAATATGGAACTTTTTCAAAAAGCATGTGAATTGCTAAAGTATTAGTAACTGCACCACTTAAGGCAAAAAGACCAACCATAAAAATTGTATCGTATCCATTTGAGTAACCATATGCCATTATAAGCACTGTTAGTATATTTGTAATATCCGTTTTATTCATTTTAGCTTCCTTAAAAAAAATAGATTTTAGCATAAAATTATTGAATATCCAATGTCGCCTTTTTGTAACCATATACTAATAAAATTGCAATAAGGAGTACAAATGATAGATGTACAAAAAGAGATAGAAAAAAAGTTTCCAAATATAAATAAAAAACAAAACTTTTTAAAAAAATCACTATTTAAAATAGCAAAAAAAATTGTTCATGAAGATTCAATAAATCAGTTTTTAATACAAAATTCTCATTTAAAAGGTTTTGAATTTGTTGATGCTGTATTAGACTATTTTGATTTTGATTACACAGTTTCAAGTAATGATTTACAAAATATTCCCTCATCAGGAAAAGTTGTAATAATTGCAAATCATCCTTTAGGAGGTCTTGATGCTTTATGTTTATTAAGACTTGTTTCACAAGTTAGAAAAGATGTAAGAATTGTAGCAAATGACTTTTTAGAAGGTTTTGATTCTTTAAATTCACTTTTTATTCCAATTGATAATTATAAAAATAGACAATCTAAAAATGATATAAAAAAAATATATGAAGCTTTAAATAATGAAGAAGCAATTATCATATTTCCAGCAGGAGAAGTAAGTCGAGCTACAACCAAAGGAATAAAAGATCCATCATGGAGTAAAGGGTTTTTAAATTTTTCACAAAACTCTAATGCACCAATTTTACCTATATTTTTAGATGCAAAAAATTCTAAAACTTTTTATACAATATCTTTATTAAATAAAACATTTTCAACACTACTTTTATCAAATGAAATGTTTAATAAAAAATCTAAAAGAATCAATATAAAAATAGGAAAAATTATACCAAATGAAAACATAGCACCCAAAGGTTTAGCAAAGTCATATTTACTAAATCTTTATAAAAAACATTTATACTGCTTAAAAAAATCAAATAAATCTTTTTTTCAAACTCAAAGTGCAATAGCACATCCTGTAAATAGAAAAGATTTAATTCAAGAGTTAAAAAACTCAAAACTAATAGGCCAAACAAAAGATGGCAAAAAAATATATCTTTACGATTATATAGATGATTCAATTGTTTTAAAAGAGCTAGGAAGATTAAGAGAGTTATCTTTTAGAAAAGTTGGTGAGGGAATAAATAAAAAAAGAGATACTGATAAGTATGATATTTATTATCAACATATTATTTTATGGGATGAAAATGATTTAGAAATTGTTGGTTCTTATAGAATTGGAAACTCTGATTTTATATTTAAAAATATTGGAACAAAAGGTTTTTACTCTAATAATTTATTTAAATATAATGAAGATTTTACACCTTATTTGAAAAATTCAATTGAATTAGGTAGAAGTTTTGTACAACCAAAATATTGGGGAACAAGAGCATTAGATTATCTATGGTATGGAATTGGTGCTTACTTAAGAGCGAATCCTAATATCAAATATATGTTTGGACCTGTTTCAATGAGTACAACATATCCAAAAGTTGCAAAAGATATGATGGTATTTTATTTCTCACACTATTTTAAAGAAGAAAAAGATTTAGTAAAAGCAAAATTACCCTATCAATATGCAAATAATATAAGTGAAATAAAAGAGCTCTTTTTATTAAATGATAAAAAAGAAGATTTCAAATTTCTAAAATCAAGTTTAGCAAGTATGAATGTAGCAGTTCCAACACTGTATAAGCAATATAGTGAAATCGCACAAGAAGGTGGTGTTAAGTTTTTAGGCTTTAATGTTGATACAAATTTTGCAGATTGTGTTGATGGTTTTATTGTAGTTGATGTTAATATGATTAAAGAAAGTACAAGAAAAAGATATATTTTGAATAAGTAATAAATTTAAAAGAGAGAAAATCTCTCTTTTAATACTCACATACAAAGTTAAGTTTTAATTAATTCTACAATACATTACTTCATCAACTACAGATTTTGCAAGTTGTCTTGTTTCAACAACTATATGCTCTAAGTGTAAACCTTCTAATAACTCTTTTTCTTCTTCTGTTGTAACTGTTACAATAGTTTTACTATTATGAGTTAAGCTATCTACTGACTCACATATTAAGTGTAGTGATTCTGGGTTATTAACGGCAACTATTACAGCTGATGCTGTTTTAATATTTACTGAGTTTAAAATATGTCTTTGTGCGGCATTTCCAAATACAATTGGTTCTTTTCGCTCCAAGCCTAATTGATAAAATTTAATATTATGTTCAATGATTACGTAGTTTTGACCTAAGGCTTTTAACTCTTCTACTATTGATTGTCCAAATCTACCATAACCTAAAACAACAACATGATTACTTGTATCTTTATCAATACTATGAGTATTACATACCATTATTGCATCTTCTTTTATTAAAGTTTGTGCAGCAAATGAAAGGTTTTTTAGAATCAATGGTGTTAAAATCATTGAAATAACAATTGTTACTATTAAAATTTGAGAGTATGTTTGATCAATCAAACTTTGACTTCTTGCAAGTTCTAAAATTGCAAGTGAAAACTCACCAATTTGAATAAGTGAAAGTGCAGTTTTAAAAGCAACTCTTTTATCATCTTCAAACTTAACTAAAGTATAAATAATTACATATTTAATACTCATTAATAAAGGAAGTAATACTAATATCACTAAAATATAATCTCTAATAACAGCAAAGTTAATCTGCATACCAACTGTTATAAAAAATACACCTAATAATATATTTCTAAAAGGTATAAGGTCAGCTTCAACTTGATGTTTGAATTTTGTTTCAGATATCATCATACCTGCTATAAATGCTCCAAGTGAGTATGAAAATCCAAAATAATATGCTAAATATGAAGATCCTATAGCAAGAAGTAAAACAGAAGCTACAAATAATTCATCTGATTTTGTATTTGATACATGATTTAAAAAAGGCTCAAGTAAATATTTTCCACATAAAAACAATAAAGCAAGAAGTAATATAGCAGCACCAATAGTTTCAAGTATCATAAAAGCAACACTTTTATCATCGTTCATAGTAAAAAATGAAATCATAAGTAAAATAGGAATAACAGCAATATCTTGCATAATTAAAATACCTAAAACTCGTCTTCCATAAGGTTTTGTAATCTCTTTTGTTTCATTAAATGTTTTTAAGACAATTGCAGTTGAAGATAAAGAAAGAGCTGCACCTATTACCATAGAACTTTTTATATCTAAACCTATAATAAAATATGATATTAAAAATACAAAAGTTGTAGTTACTAAGATTTGTAAAGAACCTGTTAAAAACACTTCTCTTTTCATCTTTTTTAAGTGTTCAATTGAAAATTCTAATCCAATTGTAAACATTAAAAATACTACCCCAAACTCTGCGATTTCTTTTAAATCATGATTATTAACCGCTGAATGCAATCCAAAAGCATAAGCAATTATAGTACCTGTAAAGATATATCCAATAATCGTAGGTAATTGGAATCTTTTTAGAATAAGATTAATAACTAAAGCAATAAAAATAGTTGATACTATAATTCCTAACATTTTGTTTTTTCCTTTTGTTTGTTTAAATTTTTTATTTTATTTATAATGCATTTGTTTATAACCCTCAAGCCTTTTTTTATAAGCTGAGTTTAACATGGCATTATTAGAATCTAAAAAATCAATTGCAAGACACTCTTGATTTCCTCTTCCCACTCTTCCTAAATACTGAACTAACCTACCATAATATGAAATAGGTGTTGCAAATAATATAGTATTTAAATGAGGAAAATCAATTCCTTCACCAAAATATGAAGTAGTAGCTAAAATAAGTGACTTATGCTGTACTTGTTTCATATTTTCTACTTGCTCTTTTTTATTCATACTTCCATGAATACAAACATAATCAATATTTTCAAGCATTAACATATGTTCTAAAATATTTATATGCTCAATTCTATCTGTTAATAATAATATTTTTCTATGAATATTATCTTTTAATGCCTTAATAATCATTTTATTTCTTGCTTCATCTACACATAATTCATTTATTATTGTTGCGTAGTTATCAGCTTGACTTACAAAATCAGTTCTTACTATTTCTAATTTATTAGTATGAGTTCTTTTCTTTTTATATTCATAAGCAACATCACCTAATTGCTGATATAAAATTGGTTGTAAACCATCTTTTCTATTAGGTGTTGCACTTAAACCTAAAATATATTTACCTTTAAAGTTTTTAATTATTTGCTCAAATGTAACAGCTGGAATATGATGACATTCATCTACTATTACAAAAGTATAATTATGAACAATATTTGGTGAGTTTTTTAAACTTTGCATTGTTGCTACATCAATTTTACCATTTAAAGTATTTTTACTTTTTCCTAAAAAACCTATATCTTTTTTATTATAATCAAAATAATCTACAAATCTTTCAATCCACTGATCAAGTAACATATTTTTATTTACAACTATTAAGGTAGTGCATTTTCTTTCTTCAAACATTTTAGCACCAAGAAGAGTTTTTCCAAAACCAGGAGGTGCTACACAAATACAAAAATCATTTTTCTTAATTTCTGTTATTGCGTCATTTTGTTCAGGTCTTAAAGTAAATTTTACTTTTTTAGTTTGCACTTCTTCGAAATTTCTTTTATCTTCTATTTCATACTTTATTCCATTTTGAGTAAAAAATTCACAAATTGTATTTTTTAATCCTCTTGGAAGCATTAAATGATTTTCATCCTCTTCAAAACCTTGTATTAATCTTGGAGTATTAAAAAGTGGTTTTCTCAAAGCCAAAAGTGTTTTAATTTGAGGATTTTCAAAAGAAGCAAAAGACTTTAGTTTTTTTATTAATGACTTTGATAATATTGAAGTTGGTATATATAAAAAATCAAATAAAATCATAGAAATAGTCTCAAAAGGGAACTCTATTTTTCCAAAATCTTTTGTATTATTTAAAGAGTTTGTAACATCAGCAAAATTACAAACTGTTTGTTTTGAGACCTTTTGTACATTATTTAAAATTATCCATTGGTCTTCATAAATTTTATTTGTATTTGCATCTATAAAAACTGTTTTATTCTTTTTTCTATATTTTAAATGCAAAGGCAATTCTAAACTAAGTCCAAGATTTTCTTTTGTCGCAAACTCTTGGTTTGGAAAAACTTTTGCTGAAATATTTGCTCTTTTAATAATATATTGAGCAAAGTTATATACAATTTTACTTGAAATAGGCTCTTGTAAAAAAATCCATACAAGCAAAGAATTATATGAGTTTAGTTCATAATATGCTTTGATATTTAATGTATTAAATATAGTTTGTATTTTAAATTTATCTTCATCTAAAATTTCAAAAGCTATAAATTTTGATTCATTATTTGAATCAATACAATAAGTAGCAAGTTGTTCTATTCCACGAAGATGAGACTCAATTTCTTTATTTGTTAAAGGTGTAAAATCTTCACCTTTAAATGTTCTAGTAACTGCAAAAAATCCTTGTTTTTTTCCATCTTGACTTATCCATTTTTTGGCATAAATGTCATTTCTTGCAATAAATAAAGATTTAAATATCTCTATTTTTTGCTCTTTAGAAAAATTTGTTTGAAGTTGAAGTTCAATACTTCTAATCTCTTCTTCAATTTTTTCTTTTTGAGAGTATAGGTTTTGTAGTTTTTCTTTAAGCTTTATCATGAGCTATAGCAGATGGACTTACAACAATATTATTGATTTTATTTTCGATTTCGTTATATCTACTTTTTAATTCAGAATCTTTTTGAATACCATGACCTTCGAATTTTCCATTTGTTTCAATAATAAGTTCGTTATATTTCATTTCACCAATAACTTTACCTTGAGCTAAGATTTCAACTTTATTACAGTCTAGTTTTCCATCAACTAAGCCATTAACTGTAAGATTATTAGCTTTAATATCTCCGATTATTTCACCACTTGCACCAACAGAAATACTATCAGCTTCTAATATAACACCTTCAAATTTTCCATCAATATGTACTGTTCCTTTTGTACTAATTCCACCAATAATACAAGTACCAGCTGCGATTATTGTAGCTCCTGATGATGATGCTCGTTTATTTGACTTATTAAAGACTCCCATTCTACCCTCCTCTCGCTTTTAAATATTTTATCGTAATTATCTAAATCCCACTTAATGAAGTTTTTTGGATTTAACACTTTATTTGCATATCTAACTTCATAATGTAAATGAGGTCCTGAACTTCTTCCAGAATTACCAGAAAGACCAATTAATTGACCCTTTTTAATAACATCACCAACTTTTACATTTGTTTTTCTTAAATGTGCAAATACTGTTTGAAAACCATAACTATGATCAAGTCTTATAACTCTACCATAAGCACCTTTATCTTGCGATTGTACATATTCAACAACACCATTTGCTGTTGCATAAACAGGTGTTCTTCTAGGTGTAGGTAAATCTAAACCTTTATGAAATTGTCTTTTTTTTGTAATTGGATTAATTCTATAACCAAAATTTGATGAAACACTTATCTTTTCTATTGGTTTACCATTTGGTATTACATTAAGTGAATATTTTTTATTATTAATATTCATAGTTTCTAATGTTTTTTTATTGATTTCTTCAACACTTGCATCTTTGCTTACACCAATCATGGCATGAATATCATCAAGTTTAGTAGTTAATTCTTCAATATCTTCAGCTTTTGCTTTAACTTTTATAAGAAGTTTTGCTTCTTTTTCAGAAAGGATTTGAAGTTGAGTCTCTTTTTCTTCTTTTACAATATCAATTTCATTATTTAAATATGTTATAAAAGAAAAACTTCCAAGAAGTAATAATAATGCAGAAACTATTAAAATAAATATAAGTCTTTTTACAAACTTATGTACATTATATGAACGTGTACCTTTTACATCTGTTATACTTATAATTAATCTATTCTTCATCAAGGCCCATTGTATTAAGAAATTTTTCAACAACTAAAAATGAACCAAATACTAAATATTCTTCATTTTTATCTATCTTCATTTCATTTTGAATTATTATATTCAATTCTTTTATAATATTAACTAAATTATTTTTATCTACCATTCTTTTATCATCAATATCAATAATAATTATTTCTTTAATAATTGGTTTTAGTATTTTTAAAACTTCTTTATAATCCTTATCAGCATAAGAGTTATAAATTAAAGTAATTTTTTTATTTTCAAACTCTTTTAACAGAACATTTGCAGCAAGTGGATTATGACCTACATCAATTGTGATATTGTTTTTTATTTTTTGGCATCTACCAAAAAGAGTTAACTCATCAAAAAGTTCTAAATTTATAGGAATATTTAACTCTTCTAATGTTGATATTACAAGATGTAAATTTCTTTTTAAATAGTCTGCAAATTTATTATTTAAACCGTATTTATTAAAATCTTCTATTATTTTAATAGAAATTTCTTTATTCATTTCTGCTTTAAGTTCTTTTTTTACTTCTTTTGCAACATCTAAAACGCAAGAATTCACTTGATAACCTAAAATCATTTTATTATCAACTGAACGCATTTTTGTTTTTGCTATTGCTTCTACTGTATTTCCTAAAAAACTCTGATGATCAAGTCCTATTGTTGTAATTAAAGATAAATCATTTTTCACAACATTTGTAGCATCAAACTCACCACCAAGTCCTGCTTCTAAAACTAAATAATCACAATCTTTTGATAGAAAAAGAGCTAAAAGTGTAGTATATTCAAAATATGTTAGTTTCTCAAGTAAATTAAAAGGCAATAATTTTTGAATATATTTATGAGCAATTTCAAGATTTTCATCACTTACATCAAATCCATTTATCCAAATTCTTTCATTAAATTTAATAATATGAGGTGAACTATAATGTAAAACTTTGTAATTTGATTTAAAAAGATAATGAGCTAAAAATCTACCTGTACTTCCTTTACCATTTGTTCCAACAATATGAATAACAAAAGGAAGTGATATCTCTTTAGAAAGAAGTTCCCAAGAAGATTTTACAATTGTAAAATCAATCTTGTCATAATATAGAGTTTTATATTCTAAAAACTCATTAAGCTTACAGCTTTTAAAATCTACTGTCATATAATCTATTTTTTAAAAGAAGATACTGCAATCTTTGATAATACTTCATCAAGTGCATCATCAGAAGCTTCTTTAATAGCTTCAAATCTCTTAGTTCCAGTAATTGTAGTACCATCATCTATTGAAAAGTTATGCTCTCCACTTACAGTAAATGACTTTGTAACACCTGTATCTTTTTTTGTATAAGAAACTAAAATACCAACTGTTGCTCTATATAATTTATTAAATCCCAATTCATCATACTGTAACTCAGTCATTGATACTGAGTTTAGTTTTATTGACATAATTGTATTAGCATATGATTCATCATGAACTAATTTAGAATCAAGTTTTTGTAAAATTAGTTCATTTAAAGAATCTTTAATTAAAACAGCATTTTGTGGATCTTTTATATCAATAAATAATTTAACAAAAACATTACCTTCTAGCTCTTTTTTTGCATAATGACTAGATGGTTTATATGAACAGCCTGCAAATAATAAAAAAATTAGAAGATAAATTGCTTTCATTTATTTTATTACCAAGTTTACTAATTTATTAGGTACAACAATCTCTTTAATTATTGTTTTATCTTCAATCCATTTAAGAGAAGCTTCTTTTGCAATACTTAAAATATCTTCTTTTGATGCATTTGGCTCAACTTCGATTTCACATCTTTTTTTACCATTAATTGTAACAGCTAAGATAATTGAATCAAGTTCAAATACTTCTTCTTTGATTTCAATAGTATTATTAAAATTCTCTTTTTCAAATAAGTTTTGCGAAATTTCCCAACAAGTATGAGGAATAATTGGCTCTAAAATATTTGATAATATATAATAACCTTCTGCCCAAACATCTTCGTTCTTTTGAGTTTGTAATGCATTTAAAGCTTCCATTGATGAAGCAATTAAAGTATTAAAAGTATAAGTTTTATTAAATACTTCATTTGATTTTTGTAAAGCTTCATAAACTTTTTTTCTAGCTGTTTTTTCTTCTTTGCTTAAAGATTTATGATTTATGTTTTTAAAAGTTTCTAATGATTCTTTTGTAACATTTGCACTTCTTTCAAAGAATTTTTTAATAAATCTATATGAACCATCAACAGCTGAATCATTCCACTCTAACTCTTTTGTTGGTGGTGCTGCAAATAACATAAATAATCTTGCAGTATCAGCACCATATTTTTCAATAATTAAATCAGGATCAACTACATTTCCTTTAGATTTTGACATCTTAGCACCATCTTTTAAAACCATACCTTGAGTAAGAAGTTTTTTAAATGGCTCTTTAGAGTTTGTATATCCTAATTTATTTAATGCTTTTGTAAAGAATCTTGAATATAAAAGGTGTAAAATTGCATGTTCAATTCCACCAATATATTGGTCAACATCCATCCAATAATCACTATCTTTTTTTGAGATTCCTGTTGTTTCCCAATCTTTTGGATTAGTAGCATATCTTAGGAAATACCAAGATGATTGTACAAAAGTATCTAAAGTATCAGTTTCTCTTCTAGCGTCACTTCCACATTTTGGACAAGAACAGTTTTTCCATGTAGGATGAGTATCTAATGGATTTCCTTCACCTGTAATTTCAACATCAGAAGGTAAAGCAATTGGTAAATTTTCTAATTTTTCAGGAACTAATCCACAAGAATCACAATGAACAAAAGGTAAAGGAGCTCCCCAATATCTTTGTCTAGAAACTCCCCAATCTCTTAATTTAAAATTGATTTTTTTAGAACCTAAAGAGTTTTGTTCAAAATGGTATAAAATCGCTTTTTTAGCTTTTGTATTTTTTAATCCTGTAAAACTTTCTGAATTAATTAATTCACCTTCATTAGTAAATGCTTCTGTTGGTTTTTCAATTAGACCTTTACTTCCTACAATTACTTGTTTTAATGGTAAATCATATTGCTTAGCAAATTCAAAATCTCTTTGATCATGTGCAGGAACTGCCATAACAGCACCACCACCGTAAGAACTAAGAACAAAGTTAGCAACCCATACAGGAATAGTTTCGCCAGTTAAAGGATGAATAACATCGATTTCTAAAGAAACACCTTTTTTATCTTCCGTTGCTCTATCTCTTTCAGAAACTTTTTGCATTTCTTTAATAGCATTGATTTTATTTTCAGGTAAAAGTTTATGTTCAACTATAAATTTAACAATTGGATGCTCAGGAGCTAGTGCTGAATATGTAACGCCATAAATAGTATCAGGTCTTGTTGTAAATACAGAATAATTTGAAAAAGATTTATTTAATTTAAATCTTGAATCTTTTGAAAGCTCTAAAGTAAACTCTAAACCTTCACTTCTTCCAATCCAATTTTCTTGCATTGTTAAAACCTGAGATGGCCAATCTTCTTTTAAACCATCTAAATCATCAAGTAACTCTTGTGCATATTTCGTAATTGCAACATAATAACCAGGCATCTCTTTTTGCTCAACTGGCGTATCACATCTCCAACAACAACCCTCTTCTACTTGCTCATTTGCTAAAACCGTATGACAAGGTTCACACCAGTTAACAGTAGTTGATTTTCTATAAAGTAAATCATTTTTATACATTTCAATGATAAACTCTTGTTCCCATTTCGTATATAATTCATCAGAAGTTGCAAACTCTCTAGTTTCAGAGAATGATAATCCTAAAGATTTTAATTCATCTCTCATATAATCAATATTTTCATAAGTCCATTTTTTTGGATGAAGTTTATGTTTTATTGCAGCATTTTCAGCAGGCATACCAAAACTATCCCAACCAATTGGGTGTAAAACGTTGAAATCTGATTTTCTAAAGAATCTAGCAAAAGCATCGCCTAAACAATAGTTTCTAACATGTCCCATATGGATTCTTCCACTTGGGTATGGAAACATACTTAGTATGTATTTTTTTTCTTTTGTTTGGTCATCACTTGGTTCGAAAGCTTTTGTTTCACTCCAAGTTGTTTGCCATTTTTTTTCAATATTCTTTGAATTATATTCCATTAAAATTCTTCCTTATCTTGACTTTTTGCGCTTTCAATTAAAGCTAATGCTATTGAGAATACATTTGCAACAACAGCACCAATTGCTAAAGAAATAGCCAAAGTTACATTATTCATAAAAGTTAAAACCATAAATGCAGGTATTAGGTGTAAATCAGCTACTAATGAACTTGCAAGTAGTTCTGCAGCAAGTAAATTTTTAACACCAAGTTTCAATATTGTAGAGATTACATTTACCCCTGATGCTATAAATAATGCAATAGCATTTGGTTCATAAATAAACCCAGCAGTAGTTGTAAGAGACATTAGCGAGAAAAATATATAAGTTACTTTACCCCAATCCATTTTTATCCTTTAATAGAATTACTTTTTTTAGGGTGTATGGTAACTAAAAAATCATAAGAAATCGCTTTTATTACTTATCTTTTGATTTTAGATTTTTAATAGCAATTAACATTTTATATGCTAAATAAATAATTATAATTTTTATAAATAATTGAATAATCAAATAAAAACTAAATTCATTGTATGACAATGCAAAAGGATTTAAATTATGTAACATTAAAGTAAAGGTAATATCATGAGTAAAAAATAGATATATACAAACAGCTGCATAAAGTGCATATAAGAAAAATCTATCTCTATGAACAAAAATAAAATTATAAACACCATACCAAAGAAAAACAACTAATAAAATAGCTATTAATACTTCTTTAAAAACACCATCTGGCATATGAGTGATATAATTTTGTGAATATTCAATGTTTTTAAATTCAATAATTGTTGAGATAGATTCAAAAATCACTATCCAAATAAAAGCAAGTAACCAATTTTTGCCATTATCTGAAGTGATTGAGTTAAACTTGTCTAATATTTTTTTTAGCATAAATTACTCCATATAGATATAAATAATAAATTCATAATCTATATTTTATAAAAAAGAATATTAAATCAAAGTTTTTATTTATTATCTTCTTCAGTTTTAGAGATAACCTCTATATAAAAAAAGGAAAAAACCTAAAGTTTTTCCCCTTTTTATCTTTTAATAACTAAAACTACTAAACAGTTCCCTGCTCATACATAGCTCTTATTTTATCTTTCTCTTTTTGTCTTTTGATTTTTTCTGCTTCTTTTGATCTAAAATCTTCTATTGAGAATTTTAATTGAACTAAGAATGATGCAGCAATAAAGATTGATGAATATGTACCTATGATAACACCTACAAGCATTGTAAATGCAAATCCATGGATAATTTCTCCACCAAAGAAAAATAGTGTTGCAACAACAAAGAATGTTGTTAATGATGTAAGAGTTGTTCTTGATAAAGTTCTACTTACTGATTCATTTACTACTTTTTCTAAAATTGATTCTTTAGAAGTTTGAATACCTTCTCTAATTCTATCAAATACAATAATAGTATCATTTAATGAATATCCTAAAATTGTAAGAATAGCTGCTAAGATGTCTAGGTTTACTTCAATACTAAATAAACTAATAGCACCTAAAGCAATAATAATATCATGTGCAAGTGCTAAAATAGAAGCAACTGCAAATCTCCATTCAAATCTAAATGAAACATATGCAAGTATTACTATCATTGAAAGAGCAAGTGCCATAATTCCTTTTTCTCTTAATTCTCCACCAACTTTTGGTCCAACTATGTCAACTCTTCTTACTTCAAACTCACCAGTTGTTTTTAAAATTTGATGCATTTCATCAGAAATATCATTTGAAATATCACTTGATGAACCTGTAATTCTAATAATAATTTCATCATCACTACCAAATTTTGTAATTGATGCATTTGAGTATTTTGTTGATTTTAAAGTATCTCTAATATCATTTATTGGTGCATTTTGAGTATATTTAACTTGTACGATTGTACCACCTGCAAAGTCAATACCTAAATTAAGACCTTTTGTTAATAATAAAACAATTGAAGCAATAACTAAAAGAGAAGATAAACCTAAAAAGGCTTTTCTTTTTCCCATAAAATCATAAATTTTTTCTGATTTAAAAATTTCCATTATTTAACTCCAAACCATTTTTTGATATCTTTATCTTTTTGTATTTTCCCTAGTAATGCTTCATAAATACCATGTGTTCCTAAAATAGCAGTTAACATTGAAGCTAAAATACCAATAGAAATAGTTACTGCAAAACCTTTAATAGGACCTGTTCCATATGCATATAAAATAACTGCAACTAAAAGCGTTGTAACATTTGCATCTAAGATTGCTCTCATAGCATTTGAATATCCATCTTCTATTGCTTTTGGAATTGACATACCTTGTTTTAATAACTCTCTAATTCTTTCACTAATAATAACATTTGCATCAACTGCCATACCAACAGTTAAAACAATCCCTGCCATACCAGGTAAAGTTAAAGTTGCTCCAAACATTGCCATTACTGAAATAATAATAAATATATTTGTTACAAGTGCAATATTTGCAATAATTCCAGCTCGTCTATAATAAACAATCATAAAAATAAATACAATTATAAAACCAGATACTAAAGCAATAGTTGAGGCTTTGATACTATCTGCACCCAAAGATGGTCCAACTGATCTTTTTTCAAGTAGTTTAACAGTTGCAGGTAAAGCACCAGATCTTAATGCAATTGCAACATTACCAGCTTCTGATAATGTAAAACCACCTGATATTTGACCTGAACCACCACCAATTCTTTCTCTAATATTTGGAGCTGAGTAAACCTTACCATCTAATACAACAGCTAATCTTTTTCCAATATTTTCTGCTGTAAAATCACCAAATATTTTTGCACCTGTTGAGTTTAAAGTAAAATTGATAATTGCTTGATTTGATTGATCAAATGAAACTTGTGCATCTATAACTTGAGAACCATTTAAAATAGGAATCTCTTTTACTAGATATTTAGTATTTGAATCTTTAGTATCTTCTAAAATAATATCGCCATATTCAGCAGCTTGTGAAGATGTTAATGAATAAACTTGATCAGCGATATCTTCATCAATTGCCATTAACTCTAAGTTTGCAGGTTTTGAAATAAGTTCACGTGCAGCTTTCTCTTCTGCTTGTGTTTTAATTCCTGGTAATTGAACAACTATATCAGTTGCACCTTGTCTTACAACAGTTGGTTCTGCAAGCCCAAATTGGTCAAGTCTATTTCTTATTGTTTCAACTGCTTGTGAAACTGATAGGTCTTTTGTTTTTTCAATATCTTCATCTGTTAAATTTAAAGTATAATTTAAACCATCTTTAGTAATATCAAGACCTTTTATAAGTTTTAATATTTCATCCATTTTAGGTATTTCATCAGCATCTAAAACACTAAACACAACACTTAGTTCATCAATTGATAATCCATCAATTAATAAATCTTCATCTTCTGCATAATATTTTATTGAAGTTGCTATTGTTTTGATTTTAGATGTTACTGCTTCTTGTGTATTAACACCTAAAAGCATATGTAATCCACCTTGTAAATCAAGACCTAAAGATATTTTTTTTCCACTGTCAGTTTGTAATAAAGAAGGAATTGCAAAAACAACACCAAAAATAATACTTAATGCGAATATTACAAGTCTATAATTAAAGATTTTCAATCTAGAGTCCTTAGTAAGGTTTTTATTTGATAGGTATAAAACATGTAAAAGATTACATGTTTTAAATAAAGTTTTTAGTTTTCTAAAAGTTTTGCAACGAACTCTTTAATAAGTTTCATTTCAGAACCATCACTGTTTTTTACTACTAAATGATCATCTTCTACTTTAGTAACTTCAACCATTAAGCCACCATTAGTTACAATCTTGTCACCTTTTTTCAAATTAGACACCATCTCTTTATGAGTTTTGGCTTGTTTTTGTTGCGGTCTAATAATCAAAAAGTAAAATATTGCAAATAATGCAACTAGAGGTAGTAATGACTGAATTAAATCTGTGCTCGAACCTTCCATCAAATTTCCTTTTTAAAAGTATTTTATTATGTTTTTTCTAAAACGCGATTATTCTAACAAAAATTTCATAATAAAAGGCTTGATTACAGCTGTTTTATTAAGTGCTTTTATATACTTAAGCTATTTTGATGTGCAATATAGAGTTTTAAACACTGTTTTGGCTATTTTAGGATTATATTTATTATTAGTAATTCCTACAAGAGCCTTATTTATTACTGGTTTTTCTTTAGGAATTTTATGGTGTTATTGGATAAGTACAAGTTTACAATATTATGAATTATCATATTTAACACCAGTTTTACTTATAGGAATTGGTCTTGGTTATGGTTTTATATTTCGTTTATTTGCCCTATATGATAGAATAACTTTTAGAATTTTAGCAATCTTTGCTTTTACTTATTTTGCTCCATTTGGGTTTAACTGGGTTAAGTTAGAACTTATGTTTATTGACTCATATATTGATATAACAAAACAAGCTTTTGCTTTAGTTTTACTTGCTTTATATATTATTATTAAACTAAAAAGATTAAAAATAGTTTTTATTATTCCACTTTTATTTGCATATACAAATCAAACAGGAATATATATTGATAATCCAAATTTAAAAATACAAATGCCACAGTTAAATGTAAATCAAAACTTAAAATGGAAAGCTGATTATAGAGATATTTTAATTAAGAAAAATCTTGATTTAATTAACCAAGCAATAAATGAAAAAAAAGATTTAATAATATTACCTGAAACGTCAATACCTGTTATTTTAAATAAAAATGAGGACTTACTTACATTTTTAAAAGATAAATCAAAAGATATTGATATTATTGTAGGTTCTTTATATTTAGAAAATGAACAAATGTTTAATACAACATATCATTTTTCAAATCAAGAGTTTAAAATAGCAAAAAAAGTAGTTTTAGTTCCTTTTGGTGAAGAGATACCTTTACCTAAGTTTTTTGTAAAATTAATAAATGATATTTTCTTTGATGGTGCAGAAGATTATGCAAAAGCAACACAAGCTAGTGATTTTGAAGTAAAAGGTATAAAATTTAGAAATGCAATTTGTTATGAAGCTACAACTGATAAAATCTTTGAGAATTTAAATGGTGTTAAATATATGATTGCAACATCAAATAACGCATGGTTTACACCATCTATTGAGCCAACTTTACAAAAACTACTTTTAAGATATTATGCTAAAAAATATGATGTAACTATTTTCCATGTTATAAATGGAAGTCCTAATTATATAGTTAGACCATAAAAAAAAGACTAAAAATAATAAAAAAGTGAGATTGAAATATTATCTTGCTTTTTTAAATCTTCATAATCATCATTTGTATATTTTAAATTTAAAGCACTATTTTTTGAAAACTTATATGTTGAAAATAGTTCTAATACTTTATTATCAAACTTTTGATTGTATTTATCATAGGAATAATTTATTCCTATTTTTGTATTTTTAATGCTATTTGAAACAGCCCCTATTGAACTTCCTAGAGAAATTAGGTTATCACCTAGTTTATTATATAAATTTGAATGAAGTAAGGTATAAATAAAGAAATCTTCATTTCCATATGTTAAACCAATTTGTGGTTTTAATTTTAAATAATCTTCTTTACTTTTAAATCTTTCATATGATAAATCAATAGCCCAAGAAATTGGTTTAAAAACTATATCTCTTTTAGCTAGTGATTTGATTTTTAAAATAGTAAATTTATCTATAAAAAGTTTATCATCAGCTTTTTTTATATTTAAATCAAAAAAATCAATATATGCACCATCTAAATAACCATCTGAAACATCATAAATATCATTATAAACAGGTTTAATTCCAAACTCTATTGAATCATCACTTGAATAAGTGAATTTCAGCTTTGATGAACCATGTGAATATAATGGATTTTTTGGATTTTTTATATTAAATTCTGAAATCTTATCAAAACTACTTCTTAACTTTAAAAGCTTTAGATATTTTTTAATATAAGTTTTTTGATCTAATTTATTTTCACTTCTTAGATATTGAATATACTCAATTTTTAAGTCTAAATAAGCAACTTTATCATCAAAGCTTAGCTTATTATTTAAATCTATATCATTTGATAAATAATCATTTAAATAAGTTTTATTTTCTATTTGTTCATTTAAAATATATTTCATCTTAGCCATTTTTGAATATCTAAAGTTTGAATTTTTTATTAAATTATATGAAGTTAATATTTTTATTGTATCAAGAGGTACTGCTTTTACTTTAAACTTTTTTACTAAATCCAAATCTTCTCTTGCAATTTCAAATAACCACAATAAATTATAAGAGCAGTTTTCTAGAAAAAAATGATAAAAAGAGAAAGAATCTTTTAGCTCATAAGAGTGTAAAGCCATTTTAAAAACTTCATTTTCTTCTAAATTTAAATCATACTCCCATATATCTCTTTGTTCTAAATTTGAATACTCTTTGATTTTTTTATAATAAGGTAATATTGAATATTGACCTTTGTAACCACCAAAAATACCTTTATAAGCAAAAATTAAACCATTTGTTTCTTCAGTTTGTGCTGCATAATTTACTGCATTTGAAATAAGAGGAGTATTTAAATTTCCTCCAATACGTAAAAAAGTATGTCCATACATTGAAGCAGGAGAGTTTATATGGGCACTTGGGAAAATCAAACTTGCATATTTTGCATCGATTTCTTTTATATATAAATCTAAATCTTTACATTCGTAATTTTTAATCTCTTTTTCTAAAGCTGGAATTTTTTCTTTAAGCCATTTTACTCTTAATGGAAATCTACATAAAACATCTTTTTTTCCATTTGTTAAAGCATTTATAGTTTCAAATAATTCTTCTTTTAAATTAGTTTTTCCATTTTTTGATATAAAAAAATTATCTGAGTCTATTTCACTTTTACCATCTCTATAATGAAATAATTTTGACCAGTATGTATCATCATAAAGTTTTGTTTCTTCAATTTTCGATAGTAAAATAGATGATGAATAAAGAGAGTTTGAAAATAAAGCACTAAGAAAAAATATCTTAGTGGCTTTATTTATAGAAAGATTAAATAAATTTAGCAATTGAATCAATAACTTTTGCAGAATTTACATTTTCATTTGCATAAATATTTGAGAAGTTTGCTTTTAATTTAGCATTAAAAGATGATACATCTTTAACGTTTAATAAAGTAGCAACTGTACTTAAAGTTTCACCTTGACCAGCTGAAATATCTAATGCTAATTCATCCATATTATCAGCAACAAATTTATTTAATTTATCATTTGAAGCAACAGTTGATGGCTGAGAACAGTTTAAAGTTCCAGAAGAGATACCAAATGTTTGGTTTCCTGATGTACCATTTGTTGTAGCTGCTAAAACTTGCATTACTACTGTACTTTGATCTTTAATAATTAAAGAACCTAATCCACAACCTGTATTTGTATTTGCAGCACCATAAACTGATGAACTTAATGCTAAAGTAGCTAAAGTACTAATTAAAATTTTTTTCATTGAAAACTCCTTTAAAGTTGTTTGATTATAAAGGATAATTAGTAAAGATACACTTAAATTATTAATTATTTCATAATATAAAATTTTTTTATTTTATCTAAAATATTATCTTTATTCATATTTTCATCAATTTGTAAATCAAGTGCAAAATCTAAGATATTTTTAAACTCTTTTGATGGTTTAAACCCTAGTTTAATTAAATCTCTACCTTGAACCAAAGGAACTAATGCAGAGTTTTCAATATTTAACTCTTTTGCTTTTTGTAATAGCCAAGATGTAGCTTTTGGACACTTATCTTTATCTTTTATATCTCTACCTAAACAATCAGCTAAACATACTAAACATAAATCTTCAATATTAACTTTTAATGATAATCTTTTAACAGCTTTTAAT
>NZ_JBGUES010000020.1:0-23920 GCF_041821165.1 Poseidonibacter sp.
CATATTTCCATACTGTTTATACACTGATTTATTATCTATTTTTAAAGAGTTAATTGCTGATGCAACATTTTTATTACCTGCTATATCTAAAACACAACCTTCTTTTAGATAAACGCTTAAATTGCCATCTATATCTTCATTTGGAGTAATTGAAATTTTATATACTTTATCACCATCTTTACCACTTACAAAGTTACCAGACACTGTTCCATTTACAACTACTATATCATTTACATCAAAACCGTATACTGCTTCAGAGAATTCAAAAGTATAATTTACTACAGAACTTACACTACCTAATCCATCATTATAGATTTTAACTGTTGGTAGAACTGTGTCAGAATTTATCACAAAGTCATTTGCTGCTGTATTATTAAAGCCATCTATATCTTGTGCAACATCTTGATTTACACTTACAGTTATTTCATTTACACTATTTGCTTCTGGTTTTAATGTAATATAGTAATTTATATTATCTACTGTTGTAAGTCCTGATACTATAGATGCATTACTTACATTAATATCATTAATATCAAAACCATAAACGACATCACTAAATGAAATTTTTACTTCAAACTCTTTATTTGTGTACTCTTGAGTACTTGAGCTAATTTCAATACTTGGATTAGCAAGTGCCAGTAAATAGCCATTTTTTGTGGCTTCTGTTTCAATTAAAGTTTTATATTTAACTTCTAATAAATTATCTACTTTTCCTATTTGTACCATTTTTGATTTTGCAGTAGCTAATTCACTTTCTAAAATATTTTTTTCATTTTCTGCTTGTGTTTTTATAATAGTTTGAGCATTTTTTACAATTATTGCAGCATCAATACTATTTTGAGAATCAGCTTTAGAAGCTAAAGCTTCATTTTTACTAATAATTGCTGCATCATTTTTTTCATTTGCAGCTACTATTGCTTCATTTGCAGCATCAATTTCTTCTTGTGTAATTGCATCTATTAAAAGTTGATTTGCTATATCTAAATCAGATGATGCTTCTATTATTTTATCTTCTGCATTTGATATAGTTTGATTTGCTATTTCAATTACAGTAGTTGCATTATCAATTATATTTTGGTTTTCTTCTATTTTATTCGATGCTGATTCAATGATTCCTACTTTTTCTGCAAGATCTGATTCAAGTTGAGTTACAATATTTTCAGCTGTTATATCTGCTGATTTAATTATTAAAGTATTCGCTGTTAATTTTGCAGTTGAATTAAACTCTTCACTTTCTTGAATTGAATTTGCAGTAATAGTTAAGGTTTCTCTTGTACTTAAAGTACCTAATTTTAATTCATCAGCAACTACTGTTATATCTCCATAAGATGAGAAAACAGAGCCAGAACTAATTAGATAGTCTTCTGCTGCTGTGATTGTACTTTCATTTGTACTTGTTGTTCTAATATCACTATTTTGTTCTATATTTTTACTAGCTTCTAAAGTTATAACACCAGAACCTGCTTGAATCTCTTCTTTTGTTATAATACTTCCATTAGTTGCTTTTAAAGTTACTGAACCATTACCTACAGCATTAATATCTTTATACTCATCACTTGTATTAAATGCAATTTCACTAGCTTCAATATTTACATTTTTTGAGTTGTTTACATAAATTGAATCAGATTCTAAATCAGTTCCAAAAGTAATCTTACTATCTGATACAACATTTATATCACCATTATTTGTACTTAAAGAAAGTCTTATGTCTTTATTAAAAGTTAATGCAGCTTCATTTGTTCCAATACCATCATTACTTGTTAAGATTAAACCATCTGATATTACGTTATTAACAAGTGTAGTATCAATAACATCATGTTGAGTTAACTTAACATCTGCCGTACCTACATTAATAACACCTAAGTTAATATTTGAATTTGTTACAAGAGAAACAAAAGAATTTTCTGTAGTTATTGATTTAACAACAGTTATATCATCAGTTGAAGCTTTTGCATCTAAAGTTTTATCTGTACCTATTAAAGTTACATCATCATTAAAGATAATTCCTTTTCCAGCTTCTAATACTATATTTGAATTTGTAGCTGCTAATGTTCCATTAAAGATAATATCTGATGAACCACCAGTTGTTACAATAGACATATCATCACTAATACTTAAATCTTTTAATACATTAACAGAGCCATCTTCAATTTCAATATTTACAGATTTAGCACTATCAAAATTTAATTCAATAGAATCAGCTTCATTAATATAAATATCTTCAAAACTTGTACCACTTAATTTATTTAATGAAGTAGTAGCATGTTTATCTAAAGTTCCTAACATATTAGTAGCATCTGCATTTATTGTTAATTCATCTGCTTCATAATTAATATTACCTTGTGTATTAAGATGACTATTTAAGATAATACTTCCACTTAAAGATCTTAAATCAAGTGAACTTGACGAATCTTGAGATTGAGTAATATCTAAAGTAATATCATCAACTTCTTTAATATAAATAATTCCATCTCCAACAGTTGCTGTTAATGATGTAACATCTGTAAATGCAGCTTTTTCTTCTGTACCAATAGCACTATTTGTTGCTGATAAATTCAATGTAACATCATCTGCTTTTATAATTAATTTATCAGCTGTATATGTATTTATAATAATATCATCTAACTCATCTATTGATATATCATCTGCCCAATAATTTAGATTTAATACTCTAATTTCAGTTGTAACTTTTGTATCACTTGTACCAAAAGTAGTATTTTCACCACTTAAATCAACAGTTACAATATCACCTCTAAGAATAGATGTATCATAATTTAATAACTCTGTTGCAGTTATATTTACATTACCTGTTGTACTAATAGTATCAAATGTTAAAGTTTCAGGTGTTTCAATATTAATATTACCTACTGTTACTACACCATTTTGAGTAAATTCATTTAATGTAACACTTCCAATTTCAAGTGCTTTTGCATTTACAATACTAAAATCACCAGCTCCTGATGATACACTTAATTTTTCAATATCACTTTCTATTGCATCTATACTTCCACCAGCTTTTAATAATAGCTCTTTTGCTTCAATATCAAATTCTATATCACTATCGGTATTTATAATATTTCCACCAGCAGAGATTACAGCTTTAGTTGTTTCAATATGGTCAAAAGAGATATTACCACTTATGGCTTCCATGAAAACAGTACCGCTTGATGTTGTTTTAACTTCTGTGCCACTTTGTAAATTAATACTATCTTGAGCTTTTATTACAATACTATAAGTAACACCTTCTGTACTTAATATATTATCAACTACATTTGTAATAGAATCACTTGAAATAATAGTTAAATTACCATGTGCAACTTGAATATCTGTATTTATTTGGATATTTGAATCTGTACTTTCATCACTCTCTTGCGTTTGAAGAATTACATCTGCATGATCTGCTGAATTTAAAATCTCTCCAACTACTTTTAAAGAACCATCTAAAACATCAATACTAATTGTTCCATTATCACCTTTTGAGATAATATTTCCACTATTAAGAATTAAATCATTTTTTTCTTGAATATATGTTCCACCACTAATTGTATTAACAGAAGAAATAGATGCAATATTTGTATCTAAATCATTATCACCTGATCCACCAATTCCATTTTTTGCATTTAATGTAACAATTGTAGTTTCACCAAATAAGTTTAATATATTTTCATGACTTGTAGAGTTATCTGTAATTGCTCCACCTGATACAAGATTTATAAAACCATCTGCTCCAACTGAACCTAGTTTTATATCTCCTGCTGCATTAAATTGCACTTTTGAACTATTTGAAGCTGCATCAAATGTAGAAGTTGTTGCATCTCCATCCATTATAATATCTGCACCTGCTGTATACGTAACTAATGCACCTTGTGTTGTTACATCAGAATTTTGAGTAATCGTACCTTTATTAGCTGTAAGCGTAATCGTTCCATAACCTGTAGTACTTACATCAGAATTAGTTCCAATAGTAATATCATTTACTACATCTAATACAATTAATCCTGTTGTTGTTGAAATAGCACTTGTGTTTACTATTGAAGCCATTGCGCCAGTAGAATTTGCTGTTATTCTAACATCACCTGATCCTGCAGTTGTTGCTCCTGCCATTGTAATAGAACCATTTTCTGTTTTAAGTGTAATATCTCCATTTGAAGAAGCATCAAGTTGTTTTAAATTTGTAACAGTAACATCACCAGAAGTTGCTATTACATTTAAGTTAATTGCACCACTTCCACTATTAATAGCAGATAAAGAGTTTACATCTAACTTTGTCATTACGATACCAGTTTTTGCTTCAAGTATTAAATCATCTGCTTGAACTAATTGTGAAGACTCAAGTTTGATTTTACCTTCTGTTGTTTTAATTTCAACATCACCACTTGCTAATAATGAATTGGAAAGTATTACATTTTTACTAGCTCCAATAGTTACATCTCCACCTATTACAAACTCATCTGCACTTGACTGAATATCAATACTTGCTCCATATAAACCAAGATTACTATTAAAATCTATATCTGTAGAAAGTTTTACATCTCCACCACCAAGTTTTCCAAAAGAGATTCCTGTATAACCTGTTTGCAATGCTAACATATCATCATTATCAATATTTAAAGCATTTGATTTTATTGTATCTTGATCTACTAAAACAGCTCTATTTATATCTGTTGCTTTAAATGAAATATCTCCATTAACATCAACACTTCCAACAACATCGTTAAAATCAATTTCATTTGCTTCTAAATTCATATCATTAGTAACACTTACACTTGAAGCAAACGTAATACTATTTGCACCAATAATGTTTAAACTACCTGTAATATTTACAACACCAGTAAATACAACATCTCCTGTTGCATAAATAGTTACATCTCCATCTACATAGAAGTCTTGTGCAAAACTTACATCAATAGCACCTGCACTATTGTCTGCTAAATCAATAATACTGAAACCTTCTAAATTATCTACATCAGCACCATCAAATTGTGTTCCTTGCGCTGCTCCAACATTTCCAGCTATTGTAATATTTCCACTATTTGCATTTAAATTTAATATATCATCACCAGCTTTTGAATCACCTTGAATAAACTCTACTTCATCTGAAGTAAGAACTATATAAGATCCTGCTGTAATTGAATTATCTCCTCCAACTTTTAATGAATCATGAATTTCTAATTCATTTAAAGAAGTTAAATCATCATTTAAAGCCAAAGTATAGTGTGGACCATATAATTTAATAGAGTTTGCTTCTAATGCTGAGTTTACAAATGTTTTACCTTCTGTTGTAATAATTAAATCACTATTAACAACAATCTTTTTAGCCTCTTTTTCCTCATCATCTAAAATCTCACCATCAACTAAATCATCACCAAATGAAATATCACCTTTTGTACCTACTTCACCTATATTAATTGTTTGAATACTATCACTTAATAGTTTATTTTCTTCAAAGTCAATAGTAAATTCACCCTCTTTATCACTACCTTGTGTACTACCAAATCTATAATCAGTATCTGGATTTAAAGAACCAATTTGTAAGTCACCTGTTGTTGTTACAATATCTTTTATTGAAATATCATTTGCTACAAAAACAATATCTTTTTCTCCAGCATCTAATGCTGTTTCAATTGATTGCTCTCCTGAAAGTGTATAAACATTTATAATACCTTCTTTTGTTGTTTGACTTGAAATATTTATACCTGATGTTGCTAATACATTAATTGCTTCATTATTTATACTATTAATAGTTAAGTTATTTGCATTAATTAAAATAGATAAAGCAAAATCTTCATTTATATGTCTATTAGCCGTTTCTTCTGAAGTTTCACCGTCACTTAATTGTGTCTCTACTATTGATGTTCTTCCACCAATAGTTCCAAATGCACTAAGTTCCATATCTCCTGATGTTGTTTGAAAATATAAACCATTTGAAGTATGTAATACTTTTCCTTCTTTTGTTAAAATCTCTCCTGTACTTATATCAACTGTAAATTCACCGCTTGTAATAGCATTATAAATATCTGAACTAAATTTATCACCATCTTTTAACCATTGAACATCATCAATATTTGTAACAATTGAACCTGTTAATGCTTTAATTTTAATATCACCTGCACCATTAACTAAGATTGAATTAGAAAGTACGATATCACCTTTATTTGCATTTATTTCAACTCCAGCACCCGCTGTTGTTATTGCACCATTAAGTGTGATATTATTTGTTTCAAGTTTTATAACTGAACTACTTCCACCTGTAACTTCACTTACTATCATATCCCCATTGATATTTTTTATTGTTCCACCTGCACCATTTTGTGCAAATTTTACTATCTCTGTATCTGATAAATCAGTGATATTAATATCACCACTTGTTGTATTTGTAAGTTCTAATGACACAACATTTGTTTCAAGTGCATCACTTGAACCAATCCCATTAACTGCACTTAATACAAGTTTTGCATTTTGTGCATCAATATCAATAGCACCATTACCAGAATCTAAAATTGCTCCACTATGTGATGTGATAGTTAAATCTTCTGCACTTGTTGTAAATAATTTACCAACACTAATATCATTTTGTGCTTCAAGTGTAATTTGTGCTGAACCTGAGTTTATTGAACTTTTATTATCTAAAATGATAGCACCATTTGTAGAATGAAGAGAAATAGCATCATCACTAGTTGTAATATTTGCATATTCACCTAAAATTATATCTCCAACTGCTGTTATATTTAAAGCATCATTTGAATGTAATGATTCATTTAAAGTTAATGCTCCAACATTTAAAGTTAATGCACCATCCCCTTCTCTTGAAATATTTGCATTAATAGTTGTTGTACCACTACTACTATTTATACTAAAGTCATTTGTTCTATCAGTTGTCACGTAAGAATCTAAAATAAACCCATTACTATCTGTTAAATCAATATCACCACTTGAAGTTAAATCTAATGTTGTCATATTAATATTTGCTATTACTGTTCCACCTACTGCTGTAAATGTTGTTGTTCCTGCGTTATACGTTTGACCATTTACTACAATACTATGACCATCCGTAACTGTTACTGTAAAACTTTTTGCACTACCTATTACATCATTAAATGTTACATTTCCATCTACAAAGAATGATACATTTCCACCATTTGTTTCAAGTCTATCTACTATTAAATCACCTGTTTGAGATACAGTTACATTACCTGTACCTGATACTCTTAAATCTAAGTTATCAAGTTGTGATTCTATTGTAATATCATCTTTTAAACTTGCAGTTAACTTTTGTGCAGTTATTTTCTCACCAAGCCCAATTCCTCCACCTGATTCTAAAATTAAATGTCCAATACCTATATCAATTGGTGCGATAATAGTTAAATCATCATTTACGCCTGTTCCTGATTTTATTGTTAAAGGTTCAAGGTCTGTAAATTCTTCTGTTTTTATTGGAAGTTTAATAACTGTATATGTACTATTCCCACTTAAAACCTCACCACCTACAATCCAATCTTCTTTCATATAAATACTTGAATCTGTTGCACTAATATTTTGAGTTGCTGTTACAGTTCCTGTAGTTTGTCCAGTTGGCCCTTGTGTAGTTGCAGCAACATTTCCAGTACTAATTGTTCCTGTAGCTTGTAATATAATATCATTTGATGCATCATCAACATGTGTTCTTACTATTTGTGCAAAGATATTTCCACCAGCTGTAATTTTAAAGAAACCATCATGAACATCTGCTCTTTTTATAGTTATATCATCAGCTTCAAGAATTGATACATCTCCACTTACTAAAGAATCTAATTCAATAGTATCAACCATTGTATTTAATTTTATATTTCCATTTGCAATAGCTTTTAAATCTTTTGCTATAAATACAGAACTTGCATCACTATTGATATTTGTACCTTGTAAAAAAACACTTTCATTTGCTTTTATAATAGAACCATCAATATTTAAATTTCCTGTTCCTGCTGTGATTGTAATATTTTGAGAAGCTTCAAATCCTTCTAATCCACCCATAAATCCATTTACATAGAAATCATCATTTACATTTATAAAAATATCATTTTTAGCTCGTATCTCAAACTCATCTGCTTCAAGTCCTGTTCCTGCATTTATTCCATTTGCAATAACAATATTACCACCTGTAACAGTTACTCCCTCAACTTTTATATCTCTTTGACCCTTAGCTGTTATTTCAACTTTATCAACATTTCCACTGCTTCCTTTTATACCCCATAAGAATACATTATCCCCAGCTTCAAGAACAACTAAATCTTTTGCAGTTACATTTCCATTTATTTTAATAGTTCCATTAGTTTTTAAAATAACAGTATCTGAACTAATATTCCCTAGTGTTGCATTTTGATTTCCAAATTGGAAATCTTTTGAACTCTCATATTGAGTAAGTTCTGTTCCACTAAAGAATTGGTACATACTAAACATACCCTCTCTTGCAATAATTGATACACCTTTTGTTTGCTCAAAACTAGAACCACTTACTATATCAATATTTGCATGTTCACTTTGAAGTTTTATAGTATCAGCTTTAATTTGCGAACCACTTTGCGTTAAAATATTATTTTGTGCAAGAATATTAATTGTACCATTTGCAACTACATTAGCTAACATTAATCCAGAAGTATTCTCTTCTGTATCAAGGTCACTTATCGTTATATCTCCAAGTGTTGAAATTGCAGTTAACTTATCAATACTTACTTCAATAGTATCAATATTATTATTTGCACTTAAAATTAACTCTTTTGCTATAATATCTGCTGTTTCATCATTTGTAGTTTCATAGATATTAGCTCCACTTGTTAAAGTTACTATTGAACCTTTTGCCACAAGTGAATTAATACTTATATTACCTTGTGCATTTACACTTACATTCTTAGTATCACTTAACATCTCTACATTTTCTAAAACAACTGAACCTGCTGCTGTAATATCTAATGTACCATTTGCAACTTTTACACCATCAAACGTAATCTCTTTTGTACCAATTTGATTAATACTTACATTTGCATTTTCTTTTGAATTTTCAAAAGTTATAATATCAACATCAGTATTTAATGTTATTTGCGTTCCTGCTTTTACTGTTAATTGATTTGCTTTTATTGTCCCTATATCTTTTGTTACAGAATCAACTGCATTTAAAGTAACATCACCCTCACCTAAAGCTTCTATTGTACCTACTATAATTGAAGCACTATTTTCTTCTTCTTTAATAGCAGTAAGTGTAATATCATCTCTATTACTTCCACCTAATGCTTTAACACTTGTAGCAGTTATATCACCATAAGCTTCTATATAAATAGAACCTTTTACAGTTTCAACTTCTTCTAACACAACAGCTTTAAAGTTAGTAATATTAATATCACCTGAACCACTATTTTTTACATTTATTGTATTTGCAGTTATATTCATAGAAACACCATCATTAGCATTGATATAAAGTTTATCCGCACTGATTGTTGAATCTGTTTGTATTACTTTTGCCGCATTTGCATTTAAAGTTAAAGTATCACTAGCTTCTAAAATAGAATTTACTATTCTTAACTCTCCTGCATTATCTCCTGCACTTAATGTAAGATTTGTTGTTTTTAAAATTACTTCTTCATTTGTTGTAATTGAACCAACTTTTGAAGAGTTTGAAACTTCAATACTAATACTTTGGTCTGCTTTAATTATAGATTTCATTTCAATATCTGAACCTGCATTTACGGTAACTGTTCCACCCGCTATTACTTCTCCATCTAAAAGCATTGAACCTTTTGCATCTAAATTTATCACTCCATTTGCATCTGTTAATTCTAAAGCTGATTTATCTGCTAAGTTGATATCTTTTGCACTAGTAATTGTAATTAAACTGCCTGCATCAATTTTTGATAATAACTCAATATCATTACCATCACCATCTTGAGTAATCATACCTTCAATATTAAATGAACCATCTGTATTTAATACAAAGTTTTCACTAGCTTCAATAGCACCTTTTATATTTACATCTTTATTTATATTTAATGTAATATTTGTTGCATTAATACTTTTAGAGCCAAACTGAGCGACACTTCGCCCTTGCCCTTCTACCTCTTTTAACTCTGTAAATTGAACGGTTTGCTCAACCTCTGGTACACTTACTGTTTTCCATAAAGTTACTGTACTATCTACAAATGACTCTTTTAACTCTTCGAAAGAGGCTCTGATTTCAAGATTATCATAGATATCTTGGTTTTGAGTTGTAATACTAAATTTAAAGTCATCTCTTTTGTCTGAAATATATACTTTTGAATCTTGCCAAGCATATAGTTCTGTTGTTAAATCTGAATAAACATATCTTGTAGTGTTATAACTACTATAATCAGTACCAGTAGACCATACTTTTGCTGAATCACCAGCTCCTTTTGAATCCCAAACCTGATATTCATTTATTTGTGATGAATTAGTAAATGTTGTTTTAATTGTATCTTTTTGTTGACTTATTGTTGTAGAAATTAGTGTTGAATTTCCATTTGCTATCATTTCATTTATATTAGAAAGTGCTGTTTCTCTATAATCATATTTGTTACTTAAAAGTTCATCAAAATCAACATCTGTATTAACTAATGAACCATTTTGCCATGTATCTTTAGGTGCGTAATTTATTGATTCTATTATATTATTATTAATATCATAAATAACTCTTTGAGATGAATTATCATTAATATAATTAATTTTATATACATCACCTTGAAATGATTTCCAATCTTCATTATCAGTATATGTAGTTTCATATAAAGATGAACTATGCCCAACAACATAATTAGAATAATGATAATACCCCGATACGCCATCCCATCGTTTTAAAGCAGCACTTAAGTTAGAAGCATTCGTATTTTCACTACTAATGTTCGTATATTTAATTACCCTAGTATCATCTTTATAATAGTTATTATTATAAATTTCAACATTAACAGAATCCCATATGATTTCAGAATTTGAACCACCTGAGTCCAAATCAGCCCATGTTAGTTCTTCTTTAGTAAAAACTTCTCCTGAATATCCATTGTTACTTTCAAAAACTTGTTCAATTTCATATTCTGCATTATCTATATAGCTACCTACTGTTTCAGTGTAAGAAGAGCTTTTACTTTTAAATACTGCACTTAAAATATAGTCTTGAAGACCAGGTTCTATATATAAACTTTTATCTCTAAAACCATCTACATCAATAGTTACCCATTGTTTAGTTTCTCCATACCATGGAAGATAATTAGCTGAACGAGATGTTTGACTTACAACACCATCTTTTGTTTGATGATCAATAATAGCTGATATTGATGTTTTAAATGCTTCTTTATATCCTATATTAAGAAGTACTGTTTTTTGTTGATCATCGGATAATTGTTGCCATGATTTATAATCATCATTTTTGTAATCAGATGAAACTTCTGTACTACTAAATATATCACTATTATGATAATCAACACCCTCAATAAAAAATTCTTTATATGTATTTGTAGTTTTATTATAATAACCATCTTGAGAAAGGTCTATATCCATAGTAAAGTATTGATCACCCACATCAACTTTTTTATACCCTAAAACTTTTTCATAAGTATAAGGAGTCATCCCTGCACTTACTTTTACAGTATATGTTCCATCTTCTACTTGTTGTGTTCCACCTGGTACTTTAATTGTTTTTTCTGATGTTACAAACTGTGGTACTAATATAACTTTTGTAGCTCCAAGACTTGCATCTGCATCAAGATTAAACTCACCTGTTGCTGTGATATCTAAGTCACCTGCCACATCTAATTTACCTTGAGAAGTTATATTTATATCATCTGCATTTAAAGTCATACTTCCTTTTGCACTGATGATTCCAGTTATTGCTACATCACCTTTTGCATTTATTAGTGTTATAGAATCATCATTTTCAATATTTATTAAACCTTGCATTACAAGTGAGTTCGTTTTTATATCAAGGCTAGAGTATGTTTTAATTTGTGCATCAATATTTTCTTCATCTTGCGCTTTTTCTATATATACTTCACCACTTGCATCAATACTAATACTACTATTTGTTTGCGATGTAAATATATGAGTACTTTGGAATAGATTTAAATCTTCTGTTTTAACACTTACTTTATTTTTTGCATCAATATTTTGGTATACATTGATTTTACCACTATTTGAAGTTAGTGTAATTTCTGATGTTTTTGCTTTTAATTCTTCATCAAGCTGACCAACAACTCCTAGAAGATATACATCTTCATAAGCACCAACTGTAATATTTCCATCAACTGCAGTATCTAGTGTTCCACCTGTTAGTCTATTTCCTTCTTCATCAAAAGTAAATTCTTCTAAATATAGTCCAACACCATATTCACTAGTTCCACCTTCAATAGTTAAGTTATTTGTAGCATATACTAAAGAATCAATAAACATCATACCATCAGATTTGATATTTACATTTGCATTTTCTCCATCTGCTTTGATTAAACCATCAATTTGCATAGAACCATCAACTCTGATATCTGTTGAACCTGTACTTCTAATAGAGCTAAGTTTTGAGATAACCATACCAACACCAGAATAATCAGCACCAGTTATAATATTTATATTTCCAGAAGCAATAAGATTCACACCTCTATCAACAATATTTAAATCTGCATCTAAAGCTTTACCACCCAATATAAGAGATGAATCACTATTGATATTTAAATTTGCGTTATTACCAGTTTTTTCTACAGTTAATGTATCTGCGAAAATTACACTAGCCCCTGCTTCAATAATACCAACAACATTTAATCCACCAGCACTAATATCAATACTTGAATTATCAGCCATAGAGTAAACTTGTGCATCATAACCTATATTTAAAGTTTCTCCAGCATTTAAAGAAAGATTTTCATTAGCTTGTATAATAACAGCTCTTTGTGCATCTTCACTAGCATTTGCAAGTGCTGTTCCTAAAGTAAGATTTTTACCAGCAGAGATTTCAATTTTATCGCCTAATTCATCAGCAATTAATCTTGTATTGAATATTTCAACATTTCCACCACCACTTATAAGAATAGAACCTTTAGTATCAACAGTACCAGATATTGTAATATCACCATCAGTTTGAATATCTAATTCATAGTCATAGCCTACATCTGTTTTATAATCAGACTTTATAACACCAGCTAGAACAAGATCTTTTCCAATAAATTTGATTTGTCCACTTGTTTCTATTCTTCCTGACTCTTTATTTAAAGTTAAAGTCCCATGAGTACTTCCTAACTCAACAAGTGCTAAATTTGCTCCATCTAAACCAATTGTAGTATCAATATTTACATCATTTACACCAATTAAAGAGATAGTTCCTCCATCACTTAGAGTTTGAATTTTACCAGTACCATAAGTTTGAATACTTACTTCACCCTCTTTAACTTCACTTCCTGCTTTTATAATAATATTTTCTTGTGCGATAAGTGTTCCATGAATATCTATACTATCACTTGTAGTAATTTCTATATTACTTCCAGTACCACGTGCAATAAAAGTACCATAAATTGTACCTGAAGCTCCAGGATCTATAACCATACCACCATTTAGTGTTTCTATTACAGCTAGAGCAGTAATATCAACATTTTGAGTAAATCCATCAAGTGCTTCACCACTAAAGAAGTTTATTCCTTCATAAGCTATAATTTTTCCTGCAATTGTAACATCACCACTTGTTACTCCTTCTCTTCCTATATTAACAGTAGAGCCAAATTCTGAGGCATTAATAGCATAAGCTCTTGAGCTTTCATAGTCAGTTTCAGAAGTTAAACCAATAAGTTGTGCATTAGTAGAATCAGTAAATATTTCAATTTTTGAATCGCCAACAAACATAAACCGACCATCATCTAAAGCTAATGAAATTTGAGGCATCTGCTCATCTAATTTAAGAGTTGAGCCTATAGGTATCTCTTCATCTGCTGTAAATACAACATCAAATTCAAACTCTTGAATTTGTTTTTCTATATAAGTTTTTAAATCAAATAAGTTTGAGAACTCTTGTGTATCTAGTGCATTTAAAAGAACATAACCTTCTAAGATTTGCTCTCCTATATCTACTTTAATATGAAGAGTAACATCTTCATCTAATACACCATTTGCATTTTTTGAAAAACCTTCTGCTTTTATCTCTTGTGTCCATAAAGGAGCTGTTATGATTAAGTTTCCTGATGAACTTAAATTAATATCACTATCTTTTTGTGATGTTTGAAGCTGAACTTTAGAGCCAATTACTACACCTTGGTCAACAAATAGACTTAACTCTTCACCCTCTTTTGCATTTTCTTTTGCAAAAATATCACCCATTCCACCACGGACATCAATTAAATGACCTGCATAAAGTGATCTTTGAAGTTTTGCTTGGTATCCAGCTTCAATGATAATAGAAGAACCTTTTTCACCTTTTTCTTCATCTGGTGAGAAGTATTCAATTTGTGTTCCTAGTAATCTTCCTTCATCATCATAAACATCTGTAGCTTCACCACCTGCTACAACTACACCAGAAACATTAACATTTTGAGAACCAATCATTGTAATTGTGCTATTTGCATCATTTGTAATAAGTTTTGCAGTTCCTGGAAGTCTAACACTTACACCATCGGCTGAATCTCCACCTTTTACATATATAGAACCTGTTGAAGTAAGAGTTGAACCTACTTCAATCATTGATCCATCTTTTGCTTTAGTAATTCCACCAATATAAGCTTGTCCACCACTTACAATAGAAAGAGTTGAAAGTTTATCACTATATGTTACATCATATCCATTTGTAGTAGTACTTTTTGTTTTTGTTCCACCTGAAAGTATCATACTCATAACAGATACATCATGAGTAGCATTTATACTAATAGATCCACCATTAGTTTCATGAGAACTTAAACCAGCAGTTGTAAGACCTGCACCTTTTGTTAATATTACAGATTTACCATTATCATGTTCACTTAAATCACCTGTTGTAGTAATAGTTACATTTGAAGAAGCTGTTAATACAGTATCAACATATACTTGTTCTCCTGCTTCTATAACAACACTAGAATCAACACCTGCATAAGTTACGCCATTTTCTCCAATAACACCACCTGCAACAACTGCACCTAAAATGTCCACATCTTTTGAACCTTTAATAGTTATAGTTGTACCTGCTTCTTTTGTGTTTAAAGTAGTTGTTTTACCTATATATACACTATCTCCAGTAGTATTTGAACCACCTAAATCTTCACCATCAAGTCCTATTCCACCAAGAAGTGTAATGTTTCCTGTTACATCAAACTGTCCTTCTGCATATACCCAAGAATCTGATTGTAAAGTAAGGTTTGAGCTATCTCCTAAGATATTTACATTACCTCTAAAAATAACATCTTTATCACTTGAGAAAACTAAATCAGCATTATCTTTGAATGTTGTTAATGTACCATTCATTAAAATACCAAAACCTCTTTGACCTGTAAGTTTTGGAGCATCTTGAAGTTTTAGTGTTTCAAATTTTCCATCTTCATTAATATCTTCTGCATAAATTATATATTTAGTTTCATTATTTACATCATCTATTAACCATCTATTTTGTTGTAATGGTACATTTCCAAAGTTTATATCTTTATTAGCATAATCAACACCCAATTCAAAATCTGTTCTTACTTTATCATTAGGGTTTTCATTATCAGCATCATAATAAATTGTAGTTTCATATCTTGTATAACCAATAGCTTTTAAGATTAGTTCTTGTTGAGATATACTTAAAGACTCAAATGGTGTAGTACTATCTGGAACATCAACTAAAGACCATCCCATATCTTTATTTTCATAGCTAAACGAGCCATTTTGTTTTTCAAAAGTAGCTTCGTATTTACCTTCTACATTTTGATATGCTGTTCCTGTATATTCTACATAACCCATTGATTTTAATACATGTGCTGTCTGTTCCTTTGTTAATCCACTAAATGGTATACCATCAGCAGGTGCTTTAACACCTGCTTCTTCAGGCCATGTAACAAAACTGTAATCATCAATACTTTCAATTAAATCATTAGTTTGTGCATTATAAAGTAAAGTTTTTCCTGTTATTTCTGTAAATTTAAGATATTTTAAAACAACTTCTCTTTGTTCAGCTGAAAGTTCTCCAAATGTTGCATTTTCTAAAGGAGCTTTTACTCCACCCCAATTAATATCATTAATAATATAATCACCTGTTTTTAAAGAATCAACTACTTTTAAAGAGGCTTCTGCATCAAAATTAACATATACACCATTATGATATACTTTATATCCTAAGGCATTAGCAACCACATCTTTTTGTGCAGTTGTTAATGAACTAAAAGTAGCATTTGCAGCTGGAACTCCAGCATCTCCCCATGCCATAGCATCATTTGCATAATCAATTTTAGCTGCTTGCGTAAATGTAGTTTTATATCTATCATTTATATCTGCACCTAAATTAATCCAGTTAACTCCGCCATCTCTTGTACTATAACCTAGGTGTGAAGCAACAACTTCTTTTTGCTCAAGTGTTAATGACTCAAAACTAGCATTTATTGATGGTTCAGTTACTCCTGTCCAATCAATTTCTAAGTTTGAATAATCAGCTTTTTGACCTTGAATAAAGCTTGTTTCAATTTCTTGAGAATCAACTTTAATATATACAGGACCACTATAATACGTGTAACCTTCTTTTGATAATACATCACCACTTGTTAGTGAAGTTATTAGTTGTTTATCAGCAGGAGCATTAGGATTAAAATAATGAACTCCTGTTTTTTTAACATATCCTAAACTTTGTGCTACCTTATCTTTTTGAGCATCTGTTAAATCATAGAAACCTTTTAGGCTATCAATTGATTTAATTGTAAAATCACTTCCTAAAGTAATATTATTATCTTCAAAAAGTTTTGCAATTGCTATTTTATCAGCATTTTGTACACTGTTTAAATATGCTAGATCAATAGTTGTAATTGTTTTTCCAGGAATTGTATCAAAGTATAAAGCATAATCTTCTTGCGATGAACCACCCTCTAAGTTTAAATCTCCTGAAACAGAAATCGCACCTGAAAGTTTAAGTTCACCTAATGCACTTAATGTAAGATTTGAATTAATACCATTTTCAACCCAATTTCCACTATCTTCATCAAAACTAGCCCCTGCAGCAACAGAACCATTTACATATAAAGCTTTTGAAGATTGGATATTAATATCTGAGTTATCAAAATTAGATATAATTCGTCCTGTATCTAAAATATTAATTAGTCCACCTGCTACAATATCTAAATCTTTTGCATTTATTTGTGAGCCAATTTTCATATCTTGTGATGCATTAATAATTAAAGTATTTGCAGATAAAAGTCCTGAACTATCTCCTATAAATGAGTATTTTCCAGAAGCATCATTAAATAAAGCATCTATTCCATCTGTTTTATTAATATTAATTCTTAATGTACTTGTTCCTTTTAACCAACCTGCAACATATAACTGTTCATCTATTTCTAAAAATAAATTACTTGCTGTTATTCCTGAATTAGCTTGACCTAAAGCATCATGCACATTTTGTGAACTAACTTCTAAATTATTAACTGTAATATACATATCAGCATTAGAGTTGAAATTACCTTGAACTTTCATGTAATCAGCAGTTAAGTTTAATATATCCGTTAGTGTTGAAGATCCTGTTAAATCACCTAAGTATATTTTTGCATCATCTCTTCCAATATTAATAGAAGCAAAGCCATCATTTAAAGCAGCTAAATCTCTTTGAGATAAATTCATATACCCATTTGGATCACCCAATGATGTATCTCTTCCAAATTGTGATTCAGCAGTTGAACCTAATCTAAAATTAATTTGAGAGTGCATTGTTTTAAGATTTAAGTTACTTGATGATGATATTTTATTTGCTCCTGAAATAAAATCAATATCATCAGCAACAATAGTAATATCATTACTAGCTTTTATTACACCTTCTTGTAAAGTAAGTTGACCATTTAATATTTCAATATTAATAGCTAAAGAACCTTTTGTAATATTAATACCTTCTTGAACTAAATTTAAATCATCTTTTTCATTGATAACTAAATTTGTAGCAACTGTTGAAGAAGTTGTATATACACTTAAAGCTTTTAAATCTGTATACATATTTCCATTAATAGATGCAGCTTTTATAACTACTGTTCCATTCTGAGCGATAAATTTTGAGTTATTAACATCAATATCTTTTAAAGAAGTTAGACTATATACTCCTGTTGTATTAAAACTATTTCCTGTTAAATTAATATCACCACTATTTTTAACATTTATATCTGTATATCCAAAGAAGTTAGTAGTATTTCCACCTTTAATATTTAAAAGCGCTGATGTATTATCAATATTAAAAGTTTCTAAAGAGTTTGTAAAATTTAAAGTTGCCATATCTGATTTAAATTGATAATCGTTTATTTCAAACTCATCTAATGTTGTTGTTAATGAAACACTATCATTTCCACTTCCACCATCAAATGTTGTAATTTGTTTTTCATTTACAATTAAAGTATCATTTCCTGCACCACCAAAAGCCTTATTAACTCCAGCACCTAGATCTATAATATCATTACCAGTTCCACCAACAAAAGTGTCATTTCCATCTTGACCATAAAATCTTCCAACATCGTGACCTAAAGAGAAATAGTAATCATCACCATCTCCACCTCTTACACTACTATTAGAAGCAGCACTAAAAATAGTAAATGAATCTTTTCCTGCACCACCATCAATATCAAGTTCTGCAGTTACTCCTGAACCAACAGAAATATAATCATTTCCTTCACCAGCATATCCTACAATTTTTGTAACACCTGTGTAAGTTGTTGAAACTCCTAATGAAGATACCGTTACAGAGTTTGCACCACTACTTGTAATAATATATTTATCATTTATAATATCTTTATAATCTTCACCTTTTTTAGATGCTCTATCACCAATATTAAGAGTTAGTGTACCTCCTGATTGCTCAGCTAATACAGGTAAGGCTGAATCATTCATATACCAAGTTTCTTCTCCTGATATTTTAATACCCATAATATCAATTTCAGCAGCAACATGTGCCATAATTTCAGAGAATTCTATAGCTCCATCAAAGCCAATTGAAGCAGAAAATTCTTTGTAAAGCCATTTACCATTCCAAAAATCATAGAAGTATGGTATTTCTACACTTGCTCCAATATCTCCCCAAACACTACCTTTAAATCCACTATCAGAAAGTTCAACATCTATTCCTGCTTTCATCCAAATTGGACCTAAATCTACACTAAAGCTTTTTTCCATTGCAAAATTAAAACTACCAGATGATGTAATATATCCACTCATATCAGCTTCAGCAATTCCAAAGAAATCAAAACCTGCATCATTTATTTCTGCTCTAAATTCACTTCCTTCTAAAGTAATTGCACCAGAAATAGTCTTCAATTTAAAAGTTGACACATACATATCAGCATCTAAATCTATATCAAGTATTGTATTTGCAGCAACTCCTGCATATTCTTTTTCACTACTTGTATTTATTTTAACATTACCATTACCAACAATCATTACAATATCAGCACCGATATTTAATTCTGCATTTGCATTCATCGCAAATACAGGACCTTCATTTGTATTTAAAATTGCTAGTTGTCCTTGAACTTGAGTATCACCAAAACCACCAAGATCTAATGTTAAGTCAACATCTCCTTGCAATCCTTCAACTGAAAAAGATACATCAATTGGACCTTTTAGGCTTACTTGACCTGCAATACTTACTTCACCATCACCTGCTAATCTCTTTCCTAATGCTCCAAGTTCATAAGTTGTTTCACTTACAACTTCACCATTTGAAACAATGATATCTCTTACAGTTTTTGTAGAAGTTGTATTATTAAATTGAACAATATAATTACCTCTCAGAACAAAACCACTACTTTGAATTATTGCTCCTCCAATTTGAAGAGCTCCAAAAGTACCTTCTGCATCCATACCCATAGTTGCAACAACATTCTGTGAGTTAATAAAATCAGAAGTTAATTTTCCATCAAGTTTAATATTTTGTTTAATCCCTTTATCACTTGCACTATACATCACAAGAATATCACCAGATACTTCCATAGCACCTGCAATATCAAGAGTAGCACTACCATCTAATTCGATATAACTACCAATTAAAGAGTCATCAGAACTTGGTGTTGCTGATACTATAATTTGATCATAATCTAAATTTTCTTTAAATTTGTCAGGAACAACATAAATATACTCTTTACCCATTGTATTTATAGTAAGATTAAAGTTACTATCAAGATCAATCGTATTTCCTAAATCAAGACCACTATTTACTTTTAACTTACTTGCTAATCCATCTTTATTTATTGCAATAACACCTTCAACTTCAACACCTGCAATTTTGTAAGTATCGTCACTTCCAATACTTACCATACCATCACCAATGAATAAACCAAAAGAGTTTTCAGTAATTTTCATATCGAAATATGTATCTATTTCAAAAATACCATTAGTAGAAAGTACCATATGTCCAGATGTTTGTGTTAAAAAAGAGTTATAATTTAATTCAATAAAATCTAATTCATTTCCTGTTCTAACTTTATAAATACCATCATTTTCACCTGATCTTGAAAAGTCTACAACCGGATCTAGAATTCCACCAACATATCCATTTATAATTGACACATTTGCTTCAAAGTTAAATTTACTTAAACTAATCTCTATAGCATCACTAGCACCTATTATTTCTGCACTTTGTAGGTTTGCATTTACTGCAAAATATTGAATTAAACTTTCAGGGTTAACTGCTGTTGGTTTCATTAATACAGCAGCCAAATCTAAATCATCTACTGCAAAACCTATAGCATCATTTGGAGTATTAAAATAATCTCCAATACCAATAAATGCTTGCGCATCTTTAAATCCTATTGAAAAAGTTGTTACTGAAGTTTTTTCATTATCACCTTCTAAATATACTTCTTCACTTTTCTTTGCTAAGGTTACTGATCCTCTAGCTTGTAATGCTCCAAGAATACTCATTTCAGCATAACCTACACTTAGCTCAAGAATATCTTTACTAAAATCTAGTAAAACATAATTTTCACCTTCAATTTCTTCACCATCACTTTTATAACCTGTTTGAACTTTTAGACCTTCACCATTTGTAGAAGTTAAGAAATCTATACTTGGTCTAGGTCCTATTAAAGAGGCATCTAAAGCTGTATTACCTCTATTAATATTAATTTCAATATCATTAAAATCTGCAGTTACTGCTCCTTCCATTCCCATTAAAGAAGCTTCTACCACTGTTGCTTTAGCGGCTATAAAAGATGATTTCAATAAATGTAAAGGAGCAGTATAGTCAGTTTTCATTATCGCAGCTGCAAAAGTTGCATTTTGGATATCTATACCTACTCTATCAGCACTACTAGGACCACCAATTCCTGAAAATCCACTTAAGTTATATCCTGCAATTGTCATAACATCTACACTTGTAACTGAAGTTTTTTCTGTAGATATTACACCATTATTGATTGTTGCATCAAGTGAAGTACCTTTTGAAAAGGAAATTGCTCCATCAAGATATAAAAATTCATCAACTTCAATATGTGCATTAGAAACAAGTACTTCTATACCTATAGATTGATTAAAGTCATAGAATATTGAAGAATCACCAATTGTAATTTCTTTTCCACTTTCACCAAAAGATGCTTTATAATCAATATATGGATCAACTAAAGGATTTAAAGAACTACCTATATTCATACTTATAGATATATCTTTTAATGACACACTTAGATAATCATCCATTCCTACAGTAGCTGCTGAAGCAGCTGAAGATGTAAAAGTTTCAAATTGCATATTATTATAATTAGAAGATAAAAGATTTTGTTTATATGAAGTGTAAGAAAAACTTACATCATTCATATAAAGTCCAACACTATCATCTTTACTTCCTTCACCATAATATGGAGTACCTAATCCAGCATAAATATCAACATTAGTACCTGACAATGAAATATAACTTGCAGTAATGTCTCTTTCTTTCGCTATTGAATCAGTATCAAGCATAGCTGCTTGAACTTTTAAGTGTTCTTCTCCTCCCATAGAAAGATTGAAGTCACCTTTTACATTAATAAAATCTGCTGCAACCATAGTTGCATCAATAATAGTTGCATCAAAAGATCCATAATTAACACCCTTAGTGTCAATAGTAATTGAACTAGTATTTCCAGTTCTTATATCCATATTATTAGCTGAGAAATCAACTACAGTCCCTGTAACAATATTGCTACTACTATTTTTTTTAATAGTTGTTTTTTGTCCTGAAAGTGTTACTGAATCAATACCAACAAGTTCTGTTGATTCTGATACCGCAGTCATAGTTGAGTAAACACTTGTTCCTTCATATAAAAAAGCCATTCCAAACTCAACATTTTTAGCATTAAGTCCTAATTCATCATCTTTATTATGATTTAAACCAGCAAAAACATCTATATTACTTCCACCTATTGTGAACACATCAGTATCGACTGTCGATAAATCACTTAGTGTAACCTCTTTAGAAAATTTCTCAATTGAAAAATCTCCACTGCCACTAAAATAATCTCCAACTGTCAGACTAGCTGTTGTATCAATACTTATCTGTTCACCCCTTGAACCATCATTATCTAAAAGTTTTGTACCTACTGTAAGTGCATTATCACCAGATAAATTTACTACAGAAGTATTATTATCTCCCAAACCTAAGTTTAAATCAAGTGAAATATTTGAAGCTGTAAAATCTACAAAATCCAATCCTGTAAAACTACCAATTGCAGTACTTCCTTCAGATACTAACCAACTTCTATTATCATTCTCTTCTGTTGAGTTAAATAAAGCCATTGAGAAATCTGTATCACTTAAACTAAACCCAAAATTATCAGCACCAATGCTAATATCTAAATCACTTGCTGAAAATGTTATAACAGATCCTGTTACACTATTTTCTTCACCAACTATATTAATCTCTTTTTCTGAAATTGCACCTATTTCAAATGTTCCAGATGCAATATATGCATCAACTATATTTACCGCACCTGTAAAAGTTATACTTTCTGTAGCTTGTATAAAATCATCTGAATTTAATAACATTCCTAAAGAGTTTGTAAAAGTTGTTAATTCAGGTTCAGTTAAATCTGGACTTTGTATTTCAAATAAATCACCTTCAACTATTTCTCTAACAATTAAATCTATTTTTTTATCAGTTTGAACTATTTCAAAATAATAATCTGAATGGAATCCATATAAGCCTTCACCATTATTAAAAAAACCATCATAACTATCATATGTCATAATAGTATAAGTATCACCTATTTTTGGAATAAAATCATCTAGGATACTTACTTTTAATGTACCATCAAACGAAGCATTTCCAGCTATATTTACTTGATCAAAACCATCTGAAGCTCCGGCAAGACCGTTTCCACCAATTTCTATTTCTAATACTGCATCACTTGTTTGAGTATAATCTTCATTTATAGCAACAACTCCTGGTGAGTGTCCAGGAGAAAAAGTACCCTCATTTGTTACAGTACCATCAAATGTTCCTGTCCCTTTTAAAATATCATTATTATCAATATTTAAAATTGTTTTTATAGAATTTGGATCTAATAATAAATCTTCTAACTCAATAACATTATTAGTTTGAGTTGTTGTTTCTTCTGAAGAAGTATTATCTATAGTCTCTTCGATAATAACATTTTGTACTGCAGCTACAATGGGGTCAGCAGAGAGTAATATTCTTGGCTCTAGAGTATCAATTTTAAAAGTATTTTTAAACTTTCTGTCAAGTTTTTTTTCTTTTAACAATTTATTTCTTAAATATCTTCTAACTTTAGTCATGTATTGTATTGGCTTACTCATTATT
>NZ_JBGUES010000021.1:0-20985 GCF_041821165.1 Poseidonibacter sp.
CATTTGTTATTTAATGTTTTCATCTCTTGTCTTGAGATTTGTTTCATTGATTTATTAATAAGATCTTTTAATATAGGTTTATCTTTATTTACACCCATATAAAGACTTGTATCGAAGTTTTTTATTCTAACTGTTGCATCATTTTTTAGAACTTCATTGTAATCTTTTTTTATATAAAAGCTTGAAAGAATACTATTTTGAATAGTTGCATCAATTATATTGTTCTTAACTGCATCAAATGTATCTTTTACATTATCAAACTCTACTATATTTATATCTGGATAATTCTCTTTTATGATTTTTGTACTATTCCATGATTTTATTAATCCTAATTTTTTACCTTTTAAATCATCAAAATTTATTATATCAAAACGTGAAGATTTTGTAATAATTGAAAATTCTTGTTGTAAATATGCATCTGAAAAGTTAAGAATTTCTTCTCTTTTTTTATTATATGAAACAACTGGAAGTAGATTTATATCATTGTTTTTAAATTTTTTCATAATATTTTGCCAAGTATCTGTAATAAAAATAGGCTCCATTCCTATTTTAGAAAAAAGCAATTTTGTATAATCAATAATATATCCCTTAGCTACACCATTTTCATTATAATCGTAAGGAATCCAATCAAGTTCATTTGCTATATATATTTTTTTATTGTTTTTTATAAATTCCAACTCTTTATTGGTAAAAATAAAATGCTCATCATCATGAAGAGTTACAAGAAATTTATCAGATATATTATTTTTTTCAATTTGAGTGATATTTGCTAATGCTTTTTGAATTATACTTTTTAAAATAGGGTAGTCATCTCTAAAAGCCATATATAAATTATCATTTTTATTTAAAGCAAATTGTGCATTTATACCTGTAAGGTTATGTTTTTTTGTAAGATAATCAACTAATGCAATATTTGATATTAGTGCATCAACTTTATTTAATATCACATAATCAATTCCTTGTAATACATCTTTTACAAAAATGATTTTTATTTTAGGATAATTCTTTTTTAGAAATTCCTCTTGAACATAACCAGCAGGAACAGCTAATGTTTTGCCATTTAGCTCATCTAGTGAATTAAATTTATTTGATGAAGAAAAAAGATAATCTCGAATACTAATGTAGCTTTTATCTGTGTATAAAAGATATTTTTCTCTATCTTCTGTTTTTGCAAGAATAGGTAATAAATCTAATTTTTTTTCTTTTGTTAAAGATAATAATTGATCCCATGAATAACCAAACACATAGTTAAATTTTAAACCTGTTGATTTTTCAATAAGAGTTAAGTACTCTTTTGCGATACCTGTATACCTACCATTTTCCACAAAGTCAAAAGGAGGCCAGTCTGTTTCTGCACCCACATTAATAGTAGGGTTTTGCTTGATAAATTGTATTTCTTCTGTTGTTAAATTTAAATTGTTATTTGAAAATGAAAAAGAGAAAAGTAAAAATATCAGTATGAATATTTTTTTCATTAAGGTAAACCTTGTCATAGTTAAATTTTTAATATTATACTATGACAAGGTTGAAAGAGTAGATTAAATTATGAGAACCACTTCTTAACTTTGTCAAACATACCTTCAAAACTAGTTTCATGTGGTTTACTTTCCACACCAAAGCTTTCTTGTAGTTTTTCTAATAGCTCTTTTTGTTCGCTATTTATATCTTTAGGGTATTCAATTTTAATTTGAACAATTAAATTACCTTTTCCATGACCTTGTACAGATTTAACACCTTCACCTCTAAAAGTGATTTGTTGTTTATCTTTTGCACCAATTGGAATATCTAATTCTAATTCGCCTCTTAATCCTGGAATTTTAAGTTTTCCACCAAGTGCTACTTGAGTGAAGAAAATTGGAGCTTCATAATAAATATCATCATCATGTCTAACAAAATGAGCATCATCTCTTACAGAAATTTGTAAGTATAAATCTCCTCTTGTACCATCAGGAGCAATATTTCCTTTATTTGATACTCTGATTCTCATTCCATCATTTACACCTTCTGGAATATCTACTTTAAATGAATCTTTAACTTCATCATATCCAGTTCCTGAACATTTTTTACATGAAGTATTAACAGCTTGACCTGATCCTTGACAAGTAGGACAAGTTTGTGCAAATGTCATAAAACCTTGTCTTGAGTGAACTTGACCTTGACCTGCACAAGTTTTACAAGTTGAAAGTTTTCCATCTTTAGCACCTGTACCTTTACAAGGCTTACAAGCTGTTTTATATTTGTAATCAATCTCTTTTTTACAACCAAAAATAGCTTCATTGAACTCTAATTGAACTTCAACTGCAACATCTAAATTATAGTTGTAAGATTTTCTTTGTCTTGAAGATCTTCCTCCACCACCAAAAGCAGAACCAAACATATCTTCAAATACTGAACTTAAATCATCAAATCCACCTGCACCAAATCCGCTACTTCTTTGTCCATGACCTTCTAGGCCAGCTTTTCCATATCTATCGTAAATTGATCTTTTATCTTCATCACTTAATACCTGATAAGCTTCATTTACTGCTTTAAATGATTCCTCAGCTTCATGATCCCCAGGATTTTTATCTGGGTGATACTTCATTGCCATTTTTCTGTAAGCTTTTTTTATTGTACTTTTATCAGCGTCTCTACTTACTTCTAATAGTTCATAATAATCAATTTCAGTCAATTTTATATCTCCTAAATAATATATAATATTTTAATGTTTCGCGATTTTATCTAAATTTTTATAAATTGTTAATGAATTATATTAAATGATATTTGTATCACTTTATGAAAATTAATATAAATATTAGATACAATCGCTTTATGAAAAAAGGCCTAGAAAAATTTTATGAGCTTGTAGAAGCTTTCGAATCGTTACCAACTATTGGTAAAAAATCAGCACTAAGATTAGCATATCATATTGTAATGAATGACAATTATTGTGGAATAAAAATAGCACATACAATTGAAAATGCACTAAAAAATATCACAAAATGTGTAAAATGTGGATCAATGAGTGAGCATGAAATTTGTGAATTTTGCTTAGATGATTCAAGAGATAATACTACTTTATGTATTGTTCAAAGTGCAAAAGATATCTTTATTATAGAAGATTCAAAACAATTTGATGGTAAATATTTTGTAATAGAAGAGTTAGACCAAGAGGCATTAGATGCACTTATTAACTTTGTTGATGAAAATGAAGTTGAAACAATTCTTTTTGCTATAACTCCATCAATTGCAAATGATGCATTTATCTTATATATTGAAGATAAATTAAAAACAAAAGATATAAGATTCTCAAAAATTGCACAAGGTGTACCAACTGGTGTAAGCTTAGAAAATGTAGATATTCTTTCTCTTTCAAAAGCTATTCAAAGTAAAGTATCAATATAAAAAAATCATAAAAATAAATATTTGTTTAATTAAACAAATATTTATTTATTTTTGATAAAATTCCTTTATGAATAATAGAATAGTATGCCAAAAATGCCAGTATTATTATGTTACATGGGAACCTGCAAACCCTCATGGATGTAATGCTTATGGATTTAAATCTAAAACGATTCCTTCTGTTGTTGTAAAAAGAAGTAGCAATCAAGATTGTAGTTTTTTTAAACAAAAAAACACTCAAAATTAATGACTTTAAAAAACTATATTAAAGTAATAGAAAATAATAAATCAGAAATTTGTAAATATTGGATTGAAGATCAAGATTTAATAAATGTCTTAAATAAATATTCAATAAATAAAGAACATTTAATAAATAAATACACACAAAGTATTATGGAACATCATATTTATATGATAAAACAGAATAGAATAATTCTTGATAATCCTATTATAATTGGGTTTATTAAATATTTAAATACTCATCAAATTTCAATTTCAGATTTATTTATATTGTTTTTTTCATTAAAAAAAGCACTTATAAAACGTATTTTTGAACTAAATATTCAAACAAGTGAGCTAATTAATGAAATAAATTCACACTTTGAAAAAGATTTTCAAAATGTTTTATCTGTTTATTCTAAGAACTTAGAAGATTTACAAAATGCTTATTTTAAATCAAATGATTTAATTGATAAGTATGTAATTATGTCAAAATCAGATGCAAATGGAAATATAATAAAAGTTTCAAGTGCATTTTGTGAGTTATCAGGATATACAAAAAATGAATTAATAGGACAGTCATTTAATATTACAAAACATCCAGATACTGAAGATAATTTTTATGAAGATATTAAAAAAACACTAATATCAAATAAAATTTGGCAGGGTGAAATCAAAAATCAAAAGAAAAATGCAGATACCTACTGGCTTGAAACTACTATTCATCCAAATTTTGATAATATTGGGCGTATAGTTAGTTACGATGCAATAGGACAAGATATAACTTCTACTAAAAAGTTAAAAAATCAACAAAGTTTATTAGTAGAACAATCAAAATCTGCTGCAATGGGTGAACTTATATCAATGATTGCACATCAATGGCGACAACCTTTACAAGCTGTTTCTATTTATATTCAAAAATTACCTTTAACAAAAATAATTGAAGGTAAAATTTCTGATGAATTACTTGATGAAGTAATAAATGAAATTAGTTCACAGCTTGAATATATGTCACAAACAATTGATGACTTTATAGATTATTTTAAGCCAAATAAAGAAAAAGAGCTTGTTTTAATAAGTACAGTTATTAATAAAGCTTTAGAATTTCTAGCATATATGATTAAAATTGAAAATATTATTATAAATATTGAAAATTCTTGTGATTATAAAATTTCGATTTTTCGTAATGAAATAATACAGGTATTAATCAATATAATCAATAATTCAAAAGATGCAATAAAAAAAAACAAAATTAAAATTATAAATATTAGAACATTTAGTAAAAATAATTATGTTTATATAGAAATAGAAGATAATGGTGGCGGTATTAAAGAAGATATTATTGGAAGAATATTTGAACCATATTTTTCAACAAAATCAAATAAAAATGGAACAGGTTTAGGTTTATATATGAGTCAAACCATAGTTAACCAACATAGCAATGGACAATTATTAGTATGCAATACTGATATTGGAGCAAAATTTACTATGAAATTACCTTTAGAACAATAGGAGAATAATTTGTTATATAAAGATTTTAAAGAAAGTATAGAATCATTAGACTTTTCGTCAATGGAAGATTTTATAAAATATATTGGTGTTACGACAGAAGAAGTTTTACAATGGAAAGAAAGAAATCAAGTACCTCACGTGGTATCTGTACTTTTGCATTTATTAAAAGGTGAAAAAGCACTATGCAAAAATAGTACTTTAGATAACTTAGTTGAGGAGTGTTTACCTCTTGCTACACTTCTAGAAGAAGTTTCATCTTTCCCTTATAAATTAGAAGAGATGTTTTTATTACAAAAAAAGCTAAATGACTCAACAAATGGTAAAAACTGGGAACTAGGAACAAATAAATTTGATAAAGAAATTAATTGGTTAAGATGTATTCATATGGAAGCTGCTGAATTAATTGATTCAACTCCTTGGAAACATTGGAAAGCAATTAATGCAGAAGCTGATATGGGTAATATTCATGTAGAACTTGTTGATATTTGGCACTTTTTAATGTCTTATATTTTACAAGAAACAAATGTTCCAAAAGCAGTATCTTTAGTAAATGCTCATTGTATTTTTGAAGCAAATAAAGAAATTGTAATAAAAGATATGATTACAGAAACTGAAAAATTATCTTATATTGCACTTGCTATTCAAACAGGAAATATGCCATCATTTTCAGGAATTGAAAGATTTATTGAACAATTCTTTAGATGTTGTAAAGTATCAGGTCTTAGCTTCAATTGGATGCAAAAACTTTATATTGGTAAAAACTGTTTAAATCAATTTAGACAAGACCATGGATATAAAGAGGGTACTTATATTAAAATATGGAATGGACAAGAAGATAACGTTGTTATGGTTGAAATTTTAGAAACTATGGATGATGTTAGTTTTGATATTTTATATGCTCAATTAAAAGAATCTTACAATAAATGTAAATAAACCTAGAATTTTCTAGGTTTATTTTCTAAGAATAATCGTTTTTATAATCTACATAGTGTAAAGCATGTTTTACTAAAGCATCTTCTTCATCACTACTTATTTGCTTAACAACTTTTGCAGGACTTCCCATAATTAAAGAATTAGGAGGAAAAACTTTTCCACTTGTAACTAAAGAATTAGCACCTACGATTGACCCCTTACCAATTACTGCATTATCTAAGATTGTAGCACTCATTCCTATTAAACAGTTATCTTCAATAACACAACCATGTAACATTACTTTATGTCCAATTGTTACATTATCCCCAATTATTGTAGGAGAATCTGTATCTGAATGAATCATTGATAAATCTTGTATATTTGAATTTTTACCAATACTAATTTTATTTATATCAGCTCTAAGTACACATTGAAACCAAATAGAAGAGTTTTCACCAAGTGTAACTTCACCAATAACATCTGCACTTGGAGCAACCCAAGCTGTATTATTAATTTGTGGATATTGTTCTTTAAATTTTAATATCATTTTAAATCCTATAAATATTATTTCAAATATTATATCTAGTAGGATTTAAAATTGCAAGTAGGGCCAATATATTAAAATCTATTTTGTTTTATATTCTAAAATTATTGGTTCTGAGTAATTTGGAACATCATCATAAGTAAAAATTGCATAATACTTATTTATATCTTTAGCACCAAAATCATCAAAAGTATAAGTATCAGTACCCGCATAAAGTTTTTGTCCATCTTGAGGAGATAGAGGCTTTCTAAATGCATTTTTAATAACTTTTACACCAACAAAATCAAGATTTTCAGGATTTGCCCATGTTAATTTTATTTTATTATTTTCACTTGCTAATTTTGCATCCAAAACTTGCTCAACTGCAAATCGTCTTTTTGGAATATGCTCAAGTATTAGTTTTGGATATAAAGATTTATTTTCCATTTCCCAAGAAATATTTTTATCTTTTATACTTTTTCTTGATGAAGTAGGCTTTAAAACAAAAGAAATATCAGATTTTTTTTCTAATTTTTCATTTAATATTTTTTCAGCAAAAGTATCAAAAACAAAGTATTGTGTTTGATTATTCTTTAATTCATTTGCACTAATATCAAATCCTATATTTTGTATAACTTCTCTATTTGTAATACTCTCATAGTTTTTATCAATACTTTCATCTACAAACTCTAAATGGAATCGAATATCATCTTTTATATAAATCTTTTTTGAATTTAATTCAAAATATGCTTTTGTAATAAAAGTATCATTATATGGAGGTAGTGATGATAAATTGAATTCAAAAGTTGAATATATCTTTGCACCATTTTCATCAAAACCAGCAGAAATTTCTCCATTTTTTACACCATCTTTACTAACAGTTGATACTTCTTTTGGATATAACTTTGTAACAGTTGGTTTTAAAGTATATGTTAATTCAAGTCTTGGCCTATAAGATAAACCAAATCCAAATCTACCATATCCAATATCCCATTGCATTACTTGTTTATTTCTACCAATTTTAAGCTCTTTAGGCCCTTCTATTCTTAGCGTTATTGTATCATCAAGAATATACTTTTTTAAAAAATCACACTCCATTGCAGATAGTGTCCACGTTCTCCAAATTCCTTGTGTTAATTGATGAGATTCAGTAGGTCTTCCTACATAATTTACAATTTCCATATTATCTACATCATCAAAATTTGTAATATCACCCATTGTTTCTTGATTTACAATTCCTACATTCCATTCACCATACTTTTCAATTGTTGTTGAAACTCTATTAATTGGATATAGTAAAAAAGTTGCTGATTCAATTAAAGCATCAATAGGTAATGATTTTACATTTATTGTTACAATAGAATAAGAAATACCTTTATTATCATCAACTCCAACAAAAAGAGAGTTCACTCCAAAATGTGTACTGTTATTGTTTATATTTTCAGAAACATAACCAGTTGTTTGAGCACTTGCATAATAAGTTCTACTAAATTCATTATATTCTAAAATTGTTCTTACTTTTATTTGTGGATAAAAAGGTGATTTTCTATTTGTTTTTTTATCAACAACTCTTATATTATAAAAATAATCCGTATTACTTTGTAAATTAATATCATTAAACTCTAAACTTTGTGTTTGTGCAATTAAATTTGCTGTATTACAAAATGATTTATCACTTAAACTTCTATATATTTCAAAAAAAGTATCATTGTTTTTTTCATAATCCCAAAATAATTTTACATGGTTTGAGCCAATATCTTTAACTTCAAATGAGTTTACTCTTTTTACACTATTATCTTTACAATAGTTTGGAGTTTCACTAAGTGCTGCTAATAGTGCTGGTATATGCTCTCTTAAGTTCTCATTCATATCATCCATATAATCAGAAATATTTCTAGTTCCTACTTCTACAACTGATGAGATAATTCCTTTTGAATAATAAAATTCTCGCCCACTTCCAGAAATAAGTTTTGCAGGTGGTTTACCTTGATGTATTCCATATTCACGACCTGAAATTTTTCTAATCTCTTCTGCCATATTTGCACATAAAGTATTCATATCTGTTGTATCAATTGTATCTTCATGTCTAAAATCATGTGCAGGAAAAAAAACATTTCCTTGACTATGATAATCAAGTGCAATAGTGATATTGTTATGAGCTTCTACAAAATCTCTTAAAGCTCTAGTTTCAGGTTCAGAAAAAGGCTCAGGACCTCCATATACATTAGAAATTGGTGCAGTTGAGCTTACAAATCCAATAGGAAAGTTTCTATTTAAATCAACCCCATAAGTGCCATCTACATTTTGTCTTCTATTTTTTCTCCAAAATGAAAAGTGTGTTCTTGAATACTCATAACCATCTGGATTAGCACAAGGTACCATGTAGATAGTAGAATTTTCTAAATAAGTTTGTAAAGTAGGGTCTGTATCTAAGTGTTCTAAAATATATGTAGCAAATTCAATTCCTAATTCATGTCCAACCCATTCACGTGCATGAATTGTTCCTGTAAAAAAAAGTGCAGGTTTTTTATCTGCACTCTTAATATCTTTTGAGATTGTAATTAAATTTATATCTCTTTTTTCCCAAGTTTCACCAATAGATTCAATCTTAAAGTACTTAGGATATTTTGTTTGGAATTCTTTAAAAATATCGCTTGATTCATCATACGATTTATATAGTTGTTTCAAAGAATTATTCTCCTATTTTTAATCTAGATTTTAGTTGTGCAAATTTATTAGCACCAATTCCTTCTATCTCTTTTAATTGTTCAATATTTACAAATTCATTATCTTCTCGATAATCTAAAATAATGTTTGCAAGTTTTGAACCAATCCCTTTAATCTTTTTCAATGTAGCTTCATCAGCACTATTAATATCAATTCTCATATCATCTATACTTTCAGTCCAAATACTTGCCATATGTGCATCTACTGATTCTAAATCAAATAAATCACTTATATCTGTAATAATATTTTCTTTTGCATATTCGTATATTTCAAGTGCTAATTCATCTTCCATTCCATGAAGAGTTAAAATATCTGTTAATGTTGCTGTATTAAAATTAATTTTATTAATAATTTCATCAAGTTTTGATTTATTATCTTCTTCTTTTTCTTTTTTATTATCATTTGTTAGTAAAAGTTCAGCAGAAAACTCTTCTGGGAAATCACTTGGATGACTTAAAAGTGTTTTTTCCATATCAAAAGAACCATTTCTATCATTTACAAAGTATGCACCATCAAAAGATGGTTTATATTTACTAAAACCAATATGTCTCATTGTTCGTAATAATGATGAATCAATTTTTCCTAACTCTTCCCATGAATATAAAGGAACATGAGGTTTTGGGAATTTACCATTTGAGAAATCCCACATTAAATATTGACAAATCCAATCTCTAATATATGGAAATGCTGCAAATGCAGTTGCACACTCTAATATATATGGCTTATCATCATTTGCATCAATTGCAATATCACAAGCCCAGTATTCAGCTTTTGCTGCCTTACTTGCTTTTACTGCTAGTTCTAAAGCATTCATTGGAACTTTTTCATAAGACATTGTTCCACCTTGTGAAGTATTTGTAATCCATTCACCTTTACCTGAAAATCTCCAGAATGCACAAACAGGTTTATGACCAATTAACATAACTCTAATATCACCTGAATACTTTAAATCAATTCCATTTTGAGTATAAATAGGGTCATATTTTTCTTTTTCTAATAAATCATAAGCTTCTTTAAAATTATCTGCTTTATGTACATAATAACCACCATAATTTGATGGTCCATAACTTTTTTTGATAATTTGTGGATATGTTGCTTTTTCTTTTAAATATTTATATGCTTTTTCTTTATTATTATGAAATATTTTTGTTTTTGGTATTGAAACATCATGTTTTTTACAAAAAAGTGTAACATTCTCTTTTGATTTATTTGCAAACTGTGTTTCTAAAGATGGTACAAATCTAACATGAGGAAGCTCTTTTGCAATTTCCCTAAAAGTTTCATAAGCAGTTGATGGAATATTCCCAAGTAAAATATCAATTTTCTTTGCCTTTACTTCTTTTATAAATCTTTTTTTATCATTTCCCCAATGGTACGTAACCTCTTCAATTTTTTCTGGCCAACCTTTGAAATTTGAATAATCAAAAAATCTAAGAACGTAATCAAGATATAAAAATCCTACTTTTGGTAATTTACTCATTTTTTTCCTTTTATCTATTTTGTTGTTTTTCTATCAATTAAATCTACTATTAAATCAATTTTTCTATCATTGAAATCTAATCCAAGTTTTTCTTGTTCTGGTGTTGCAAAAGCAGGTATTCCATTTACTTCTAAAACAATATACTCTTCTTTCTTTCTATCATAAATAATATCAACACCTGCAATATCTAATCCTGTGATTTTTGTAGCTTTAAGTGCTAAGTTTACTACTTCATCATTTGGCTCTCTTAAGAAAACACTTCCACCACTTGTAACATTAGTTCGCCAATCTGCACCTCCAGCTTTTCTACCATAACATCCAACAAATTTACCGTCTACAATATCAACTCTATAATCAGTATTATCATAATCAATAAACTTCTCTACATAAAAATATCTTAAATCCATATGATTTAAAAATGGCATTAACATATCTAATGTTTCTTGGTTTTCAATTTTTGTTAGTCCAACACCACCCCAACCATCAGTTGGTTTATAAACCATTTTGTCCCATTTTTTCATAATACTTTTTAAATGATGAGTATCATCTCTATGACAAAGTTTATAGTCAGCAGTTTGAACACCATTTTTTCTTAAAAGGTATGATGTTTGGAATTTATCTTCTGTTAATTCAAATGCATCGAAATTATTAATCATAGGTACTATACGACTTAATGCTTTTGCTAAATACATTTGATATTGAGTTTGTTCACCAGCGTTATAAGAAAAGAATAAATCTAACTTATCAAGTTTTTTACCATTGTGAATAATATGTGAATTTTTAGCTATTGCATCACGTAAATTAATATTTGCAGTAACATTAATTTCTCTATCCCTTAATTTAGATATTAACTTATCTTGGATTTTATCTCCACCACCATTTTGGTATAACCACATACCAATTTCTCTTCTTGACATACTTTCTCCTAACTTATTTTTGAAAAGATTCTAAAATCTTTGTCATCATTTCTATTCTTTGATCAAATGAACTTTTTAAAGCTCTTTCTTTTTTCGTATGATCCCCATCACCAAAAGGCCCAAATCCATCTAATGTAGTAACACCACATGATGAAACAATATTTGCATCACTAACTCCACCTCTTTTTTCACTTAAAATCTTACTTTCTGTAATCTCTTCTAACTTTTTAATTAATAGTAGTTGAGATTCATTTGTTTCCATTACATCACGTTGTATTGAACCTTCAATATGTGATTTTGAACCTTTTACATAAGAAGTATTAACAATCTCTACTAATGAATTTAATAATCTTTCTTTTTCTTCATTAGTTGAAAATCTAAGTTCTATTAATAATTCACACGAAGGAGAAATAGTATTTGCACCAATCCCACCAGTTATTTTTCCAATATTTACTGTTGTTCCAATATCAATATTTGTAAGTGCAGATAACTTTTGTAATTTATAAGAAGCTTCAAGATTTGCATCAATTCCTTTTAGATACGAAGTTCCAGCATGTGCAGCAAGTCCTTCAATATAAATAGTAAATGTTCCAACACCTTTTCGTCCTGTTACTATTTCTAAATTCTCACCAGCTGCTTCAAATACAAAACATAAATCATAGTTAGATGCTAAAGAAGAAGTTAAATGCTTAGAATCATCACTTCCTGTTTCTTCATCTGAAACTAGTAAAAAATCTATATTAAAAATAGTTTTATTTTTTTTATATAGATTTCGTAAAGACTCTAAAGCAACAATATTCCCACCTTTCATATCGCAAACTCCTGGACCATAAACCCATAAATCATCTTCTGCAAATCCCTCAAATGTATTAGGAGGAAAGACAGTATCGTTATGTCCTAATAATAGAATTTTTAGACCATCATGTTTTTGTGAAGAAAAAAGTAAATGATTACCTATTAATTCTCTTTTATAAACACTTTGTTTAAATCCAAGTTCTAAAAGCCAAGTGGACATATAGTTTCCTACATTATCTACACCTAATTTATTTTTTGTGTAAGAATTAATATTTACAATTTCTTCTAAGTTTTTTAAATATCCCATTATAATTCCATATAATAATTTATTAAAAATATTACATTAAAACGGTTCCAATTTGGACACATAATTTTGTACGTAATTTAATTAATAAAGTGTATCATAAATATGTTATAAAATGGTTCTTTTTGGTGTTATTTTATAATGTTTTTATAAAGTTCGAGTAAGTAATATACATGAGTAAATTAGTATGATTATTGTTTGATTTTTTATATTGAGTTTAAAAATTTAAATAGTGATTTTACAAAGAGAGTAAAAAAGGAATAATATAATATTATTCCTTTTTTTAAATTATTTTTTGTTTTGAGTTTGACCAGCAATGATGAATCTTAAAGCATTTAATCTAATAAATCCTTCTGCATCTTTTTGATTATAAACTTCATCTTCTTCAAATGTAGAGTGAGCTTCTGAGAATAGAGATTTTTCAGATTCTCTTCCAACTACAATTACATTTCCTTTGTAAAGTTTTAATTTAACTGTACCTTCAACATTTTTTTGAGTTGAATCAATTGAAGCTTGTAGCATTTCTCTCTCAGGTGAGAACCAGTAACCTTGGTAGATTAACTTAGCATATCTTGGCATTAACTCATCTTTTAAGTGTGCAGCTTCTCTATCTAAAGTAATTGATTCAATTGCTCTGTGAGCTTTTAACATGATAGTTCCACCTGGAGTTTCATAACAACCTCTAGCTTTCATTCCAACATATCTATTTTCTACAATATCAATTCTTCCAATACCATGTTTATTACCATATTCATTTAATGTTTTTAAAATAGTAGCAGGTGACATTTCTTCACCATTAATTGAAATTGGATCACCATTTTTATATCCAATAGTGATGTATTCAGCTTGATCTGGTGCATTTTCAGGTGAAACTGACCATAACCACATAGCTTCTTCAGGCTCTGCATTTGGATTTTCTAAAGATAAACCTTCATAAGAAATATGTAAAAGGTTAGCATCCATAGAGTATGGACTTACTGCTGGATTTCCATCTGCATCAAGATGTTTTTTATCAATATTAATTCCATGATCTTTTGCATAAGATAATAATTTTTCTCTTGAATTTAAATCCCATTCTCTCCATGGTGCAATAACAGTAATTTCAGAATCTAATCCTAAGTAACCTAATTCAAATCTTACTTGATCATTTCCTTTACCAGTTGCTCCATGAGATACAGCATCTGCACCCATTTTGTGAGCAATTTCAATTTGTTTTTTTGAAATTAAAGGTCTAGCAATTGAAGTTCCTAATAAGTATTCACCTTCATAAATTGCATTAGCTCTAAACATTGGGAAAACGTAATCTTTTACGAATTCTTCTTTAATATCTAAAATAAAAATATTTTCAGGTTTAATTCCCATTGCAAGTGCTTTTTCTCTTGCTGGTTCAACTTCTTCACCTTGACCTAAATCAGCTGTAAAAGTGATTACTTCTGCATTATATTCATCTTGAAGCCATTTTAAAATAACTGAAGTGTCAAGCCCACCGCTGTAAGCAAGAACTACTTTTTTTACATCTTTTTTACTCATAAATATATCCTATGGTTATCATTATTTTTAAGGTGGACATTATATCCAAACTTATATATGAATTTAATTATAAATACTAATTTAAGATATTTTATTTTTTTATATTGTAGAAGAAATAAGAATTTATGAATAATATCATTATCATTATTTCATCTTTAATTAGATATAATCACTCTATGAGAATAGATAAATTTTTAAACGCCGTAAATATTACAAAAAGAAGAGCAGTTGCTGAAGATATGCTTAGCCATAAAGTTGTTTTTATAAACAATCTTGCTGTTAAAAAAGCAAAAGAGGTAAAGGTCGGAGATATTATTGAAATTAAATATCTAGAAAAAAGTGATAAATTCAAAGTCCTACAAATTCCTCTAACTAAATCAACTCCAAAATCGAAAATGGAAGAGTATGTCCAAAAAATCGACTAATAAAGGAAAAGAAATGTTTAATACAGCAAAATTAAAATTTGATGACATTTTTGAAAATAGATTAAGCCAAGATGAAGTAAGAGAATATTTAATTGAATTATATGAAAGAGGTGAAACAGCTGCTGAGATAGCAGGTGCTGCAAGTGCGATGAGAGACCATCTTATTCCTCTTCCTGTTCATTATGATTTAAAAGATAAATTGATCGATAACTGTGGAACAGGTGGAGATAAATCAAACTCTTTTAATATTTCAACAACAGTTTCAATTCTATTGGCTTCTTGTGGTTCTTATGTTGCAAAACATGGAAATAGAAGTATTACAAGTAAATCAGGAAGTGCTGATATGCTTGAAGCTATTGGTATTAATCTTAATTTAGGATTAGAACAAAGCGCAAAAATGCTTGAAGAAACTGGCTTTACATTTATGTTTGCACAAAATCATCATCCAGCAATGAAATATATTATGCCTATTAGAAAAAGTATCCCACATAGAACTATTTTTAATATTTTAGGACCATTATCAAATCCAGCTACTGTATCAAAACAGTTGATTGGAGTATTTGATAAATCTTATATAAATAAAATAGCTTATGCCTTAGATATGTTAGATACAAGAAGATCGATTATCGTTTCATCAAAAGATGGTATGGATGAAATATCATTATCTGATATCTCTTATGCTTCATCTTTATTTAATGGAAAAATTGAAGATTTTGAAATTGATCCTGAAGCTTATGGTTTTAAACTTGCTCCCAAAGAAGCAATTATTGGTGGGGATGCTAAGTTTAATGCAGATATTACAAAAAATATTTTATCAAATAATCTTACAGGTGCGCAATTAGATATTGTATTAATAAATACAGCAGCAGCTTTAGTTGTTGATGAAAAAGCGAGAGATTTCAAAGATGGTATTGAAATAGCAAGAGATGCTATTTTAAGCGGAAAAGCAAAAGCAAAACTAGAAGAACTTATTAGTATTTCTAATAAATTATAATTATATAAAACAAGGTATATTTTGCAAAAAGAGTTTTTACTAAAATTAGATGAAATTAATCTATTAATAAAAGAGTTAATAGATGTTATTAATAATGAAGATACAATTGTTATATTAAGAGGAGATTTAGCTAGTGGAAAAACTACACTAGTTAAAAATTTTGTAAAATATAAAGGATTTGATGATTTAGTAACTTCACCAACTTTTTCTTTACAATCTATTTATTCAAATGATATTTATCATTATGATATTTATAATAAAACTTTAGAAGAGTTTATATCATTAGGAATGCTTGAAGAGTTTGAAAAAGAGGGTATTCATTTTGTAGAGTGGGGTGATGAAAAATTACAGAACTTACTTACAGAGTATGGATATAAAGTAATATTAGTAGAAATTCAAAAAAGTGATAATAAAAGGCAATATAAAATTCATGCATAAGTTACAAATAAAAGACATAACAAAATCAATTAAAAAAACACAAATTTTACATGGTATTTCTTTAGAAGTAAACTCAGGTGAAATAGTTGGTTTACTTGGACCAAATGGTGCAGGAAAAACTACAACATTTTATACAGTTTGTGGACTTGTTAAACCAACATCTGGTGAAGTTTATTTTGATGATAAAGATATTACTCCTCTTCCATTACATCAAAGAGCTTTAAAAGGAATTGGTTATTTACCTCAAGAGTCTTCAATTTTCAAAGATTTATCAGTAGAAGATAATTTAATGCTTGCAGCACAAATTGTTACAAAAGATAAAGCAGAACAACATAAACGAGTTGAAGAATTACTTGAAGTTTTTAATATTGAACCTATTAGACAAAGAAAAGGTGTTTCACTTTCAGGTGGGGAAAGAAGAAGAACTGAAATTGCAAGAGCTTTAGTTTCTCATCCAAAATTTTTATTATTAGATGAACCATTTGCAGGGGTTGATCCAATTGCTGTAAAAGATATTCAAGAAATTATTGCACAACTTACAAAAATCAATATTGGGGTTTTAATTACAGATCATAATGTAAGAGAAACATTAGAAATTTGTGATAGAGCTTATGTAATGAAAGCAGGGGCATTACTTGCAAGTGGTACAAGTAATGAAATTAAAAATGATGCAAAAGTTAGAGAACACTATTTAGGTGAAGACTTTAACTTTTAGCAAATAAGTTGTAATTATATTAGATAGTTACAACTTGATTTTTTCCATTATCTTTGGCTTTATATAAAGCCTTATCAGCTCTAAGAATAAAAGAGTCTTTAGTATCATCTTCATTCATTTTACTTATTCCAAAACTAGCTGTAATATTTAAGTTTTCAGAAGAGATAGGAATTTCACTTATTAATAATCTTATTTTTTCAGCAACCATAACAGCACCATCAATATTTGTTTCAGGAAGTAAGATAATAAACTCTTCTCCTCCCCATCTAACAACAGTATCATGTTCTCTAACACCTGAAAGTACTCGTTTAGAAATCTCTACAAGAACTTCATCTCCAACTTGATGGCCACAGTTATCATTTACTTTTTTAAAATCATCAATATCAAAAAGAATCAAAGAAAGTTGATTATCATAACGAATTCCTCGTCTTAACTCTTTTCCAAATAAATCTTTAAATTTATTTCTATTGTAAAGACCTGTCAAACTATCATGAGATGCTTGGTATTCTAATAAATTTGATTTTTCTTTTAGTTCTGTAATATCAGTTAATGATAGAACATAATAGTCTAATTTATTTTCATAGTTATCTACATTAATTGCAAAAATTCGTTCAACATTAAATTTATTTCTAATTTTTACAACTCTATCTATTTCTTGTAAATCTTTTATATAATTAATCCAAGAGTCTTGTGCTATTAATATTTCTTTTGTAATAAAACCATACTGATCTTGAAAACAATCATAGAAAATTTTATTTTCTTCAAAAAACTCTTCTAAACTTTCTACTTCAAAAAATTCATAGAATTTCTTATTAACATTCGTTATTTTTTCTTTATTAATAACCATAACTATATTATCTTGAGCATCAAGAATTGATTTGATTTTTTTTATCTCTTGATCAACTCTAGTTTCAAGTGAGATATTAAGTTCTTCTAATTCTCTTTTTAAAACTAAAGGCTCAACAGCTTTAATAATACTATCAACTAATTGGTATAAATCTATTGGTTTCATAGCATAAGCACTAACACCAACATCTATAGCTCTTTTTAAAAAATCAGGATCATTATGTGCACTTGTAACAACAATAGGAATATGTTCATTATGTTCTTTGATTTTAATACACATATCTAAACCATCAAGTTTAGGCATATTAATATCTGTAACAATCAAATCAATATCATCTTTATTCGCAATAAACGTTTCAAGTCCAACTAGACCATTTTCAGCAGTATAAACTTTTTTAACTAGCGAGCTTAAAAGTTTTGATGTAAATTCTCTTACATCATTTTCATCTTCTACATATAATATGGAGATACCAGCTAATATTTCTTTTTTCATTATTCTAAGTCGCCTTTATTTTAATCAAGTGCATTGTCAAAATGTCCAATATTTTGTCATAATTTAACTTTATGTTTACTTTATAATAATTATTTTTTATTTGTTTGTTTTTAATTAAAAATTCTTAATGCATTATCTAAATCTTCTTGTGTATCAATTCCAAATGATTTTGATTCAACTTTTACCATAGCAATTGTATGTCCATTATCAATAGCTCTTAATTGCTCAAGTTTCTCAATAGTTTCTAATTTTGAAGGATTTAATAAACAAAAATTATTTAATGATTTTTTCGTAAATCCATATATTCCTAAGTGTCCATTATATAAAGAGTTATCATAATGATCTCTATGATAAGGAACTTTTGCTCTTGAAAAATAAATCGCATTAGAATTATCATCTAAAATAACTTTTACATGATTTGGATCATCTGCTAAATCAGAAGATATCTCTTTATGACATGAAACAATCATTACATCTTCATTATTATCTTTTACAGTTTGTACTCTATTTATTACAGCTTGCACAACTTGTGTTTCAATAAATGGTTCATCAGCTTGAACATTTACAATAATCTCATCATCATCTAAATTTAGAATATTAACAGCTTCATTAATTCTATCAGTTCCACTTTGATGTGCACTTGAAGTTAAAACTGCATCAAACCCATGCTCTTTTGCTAAATCAATAACTTCTTGTGAATCTGTAGCAATTACTACTTTGTCTAAACTACTTACTTGTTTTGCAGTTTTAATAACCATTGGTAAACCCAAAATATCAACCAAAATTTTATTTGCAAATCTACTTGAATTTAATCTTGCAGGTATAATTATCATTTTTGTTCCTTAACTTTTAAACCTTATTTTTAGCGACATTATTATAATATATTATCACTAATAAGCCCATGAAAGAAGAAATGAATGAAAAAAACTATTACTGTTATTGATACCTTTGGATTTTTATTTAGAAGTTATTATGCACTACCACCTCTTAAATCAAAAGACGGATTTCCAACAGGATTATTAACTGGATTTATGAACTTTATATCAAATATCGGAAAAGATTTTACTACTGATTATATTGTATTTGCACTTGATGCAAAAGGTCCAACATTTAGAAGCGATATTTATACTGAATACAAATCACATAGACCAGATGTTCCAGAAGATTTATTAAAACAATTACCAATAGCTATATCTTGGATTGAAGCAATGGATTTTAAAACTGCTATAAGAACAGGTTTTGAAGCTGATGATATTATTGCATCAATTGCAAAAGATGCTAAAGAAAAAGATTTAGAAGTTAGAATTGTATCACATGATAAAGATTTATATCAACTTATTGAAGATGGTATTTATTTATTTGACCCAATAAAAAAATCAGTTATTGACAAAGAAACTTGTTTTGATAAATATGGAGTTTATCCAGAACAATTTACAGACTATCAATCATTATTAGGAGATAGCGCGGATAATGTTCCAGGTGTAAAAGGAATTGGTGCAAAAACAGCACAAGCGCTAATAGAACAATATAATGATTTAGATAATATTTATGAAAATCTAGAAAATATTGAGAAAAAAAGATGGAAAACTTTATTAACAGAAGGTAAAGAATTAGCATATATTTCAAAACAATTAGTTACTTTATCAAAAGATTGCCATTGTATTGATAATTTAGAAGAGTTTCATTTGCCATTTGAAAATCCAATTCTAAGAATTTCAAATACATTATTAGAATATGGACTTAATAGAGTAGTTGATAGAGTAAATAAAGATGGCTTAAATTATAAAACAAAACTTCCTAATGGTACTATTGATTTGCCAGTTGAAAAAGTAATAGCAGAAGATAAAAAAGAGTATATTCTTTTAAATAATGATGAAGAACTAATTAAACTTGTAAAATCAATTCCAAAAGATTCAATAGTTGCCTTTGATACAGAAACAACAGATGTAGATACTAAAAAAGCGAAAATTGTTGGTTTCTCATTTGCATGGGAAGAAAATAAAGCTTATTATGCACCTATTGATCACTTTTATTTAGGTGTGATAGAGCAAATAAGTAAAAATTGCGCAAAACAAGCAATTGAAATTTTAAATACACATAAATTAGTTATTCAAAACTTTAAATATGATTATGTAATTGTAAAAGAAAATTTAGCAATTGATTTAAATTTATATGCTGATACTATGATTTTATCATGGCTTTTAGACTCAAGTGAAAAAGTAGGTTTAGATTTCCAAGTTGATAAATATTTTAATCATAAAATGATTGCTTTTAAAGATGTAGTAAAAAAAGGTGAAAATTTTTCAAATGTAGATGTAAATAGTGCTTGTGATTATGCGGCTGAAGATGCTGTTATGACTTTAAAACTATTTAATGAACAATTAAAAAGATTCAAAGAAGAAGAGAGTGAAAATATTTTACAACTAGCATTTAATTACGAGTTTGATTTTATTAATGTACTTATTAATATGGAAGAAAATGGTATAAAAGTTGATACCCAAGAACTTAAAGAACTAGAAAAAATCAATAGTTTACATATTCAAGAATTAACTGCTAAAATTTACGAAAGTGCAGGGGGAGAATTCAATATTAATTCACCTAAACAACTTGGAGTTGTATTATTTGAAACATTAAATTTAACATCTGTTAAAAAAACAAAAACTGGATATAGTACAAATGAAGTTGTTTTACATAAACTTTATGATGAACATGAAATTATTCCTTTATTATTACAATATAGAGAAGCATATAAACTACAATCAACATATATAAAA
>NZ_JBGUES010000022.1:0-20921 GCF_041821165.1 Poseidonibacter sp.
GTAAGGTAATTCCATCTTCAAAAATTCAAGCTATTCAATCTTTAGATGGTGGTTTAATTGAGGAAATTCTTGTAAAAAACGGTGATGAAATCCTAAAAGATCAACCTTTAATGAAAATTGATATTACAAGATTTCAAGCAACTCTTGAAGAAAACAAAGAGAGTTATAATCAATGGCTTGCAATGAAAGTAAGACTTGAAGTTGAAGCAAATCTTGACTTAGATAAGGATATCCCTAAATTAAAGTTTCCTGCTAAAACACATGAAATTGCAAGTGATTATATTAAATCTCAAAAGAATTTATATAAAAATAGAGTAGAGCAATTACAAACTTCTTTAACTGTATTTGATTCTCAAGTACAGCAAAAAAGACAAGAATTAGCAGAAACTAAATCAAGAATGCAACAATCAAAAAGTAGATTGCAGTTAGTGAAAGTTGAAAGACAAACAATAAAACAATTAGTTCAATCAGGTGCAAAATCAAAAATTGATTTAATTACTGTTGAAAAAGATTACCAACAAATAAAAGGTGATTTAGAAACTTTTGAGCTTACAATTCCAAAAATAGAATACTCTATTACAGAAGCAAAAAATAAAAAAAGTGAAAGAATTAATGAGTTTCGAACAGAAGCTTCAAAAGAGTTACAAAGAATTTCAGTAGAGATAAAAAAAGTAGAAGCAAGACTGGTTTCAGATACTGATAAAATTGAAAAAACTGTAATAAAATCAAGTGTTGATGGAACAGTAAAAGAAATATATATGAATACTATTGGTGGTGTTGTTCAATCTGGTATGACATTAATGGATATTATTCCTTATAGTGATCATTTATTAATTGAAGCAAAAATTGATCCTAAAGATATTGCTTTTATTAATCCAAGCCAAGATGTAATGATAAAATTAACTGCATATGATTATAGTATTTATGGTGGCTTAAATGGTAAAATTATTGAAATTTCAGCTGATAGTATTATAGATAAAGAGAGTAAAGAAGGTAAAAGTTATTATAAAGTTGTAGTACAAGCTGATAAAAACTTCTTAGAAAAAGATGGTAAAAGATTAGTAATTATTCCAGGAATGATAGCAAGTGTTGATATTGTAACAGGAAAAAAAACAATTATGGATTTTATTTTAAAACCAATTTTAAAAGTAAAACAAAATGCTATGCATGAAAAATAAATTAATAAAGGAAGTACAATGAAAAAATGTTTATATTCTAGTTTAATATTTCTATTTTTATTAACAGGATGTTCTTTTAACAATCCAACACAAAATCTTAATATAAAAGATGATTTTATAAATGAATTAGCTTTACATGATGCTGTAAGAGCAAAAGATTTAACTATCGTTAAAGAGTTAATTAAATCAGGTTCTCTAATTGATTCAAAAGATATCTATGGTTATACGCCATTACATTTAGCTGTAAGATTAGACCAATATGATATTGCAAAACTTTTAATCCAAAATGGTGCAAATGTTAATAATATTGATAGATATAAAGATACTCCTTTATTAGATTCTACAAGAAATAGTACAAATGCTATGTCAAAATTACTATTATGTAATAAAGCAAATAAAGATGTTTTTGATAGACATGATATGAGCCCTTTACATAATGCTTCTAAGAATAATGATACTTTTATAATTAAGATGATTAATGCTTCTGATATTACAAAAATGTGTCAAGCTTTAGATATTACACTTGAGTATTATGACGAAAATGAAAATAAAATTTGTGGTGATATAATTTTAGGAGTTGCTACAAATGTTAATTTAATAATTTCAGAAGAATCAAGTGAAGATGCAAAACCTTTTGGTAAATATAAAGCTAATATCAGTGATGATAAATATTGTGCAAAATTAGATAAAGAAATTAATAAAGATTCTTCTTATATTGTAACTGCAATTGGAACAAATGGAATAGATAAAGATATTGAAGTTGCTAATTTAGGTGATTTAATAAAACAAATACCTTTAATTGAAGAAGAACCAATAGTAGAACAAGAAGAGATAATAACAGGTCTTTATGAAGATTTAATGACAGAGTTCGCTGCTGATTTTGAGCCTTGGAATGCGCAATTAGATAAAAATGGATTAATATTTAGATTTAAAAAACCTGAAGTTTTATTTACTTTAGGAAGTAGTGATTTACAAGTATCTTTTCAAGATATTCTAGATAATTTTTTCCCAAGATACTTGAAAATTTTAAACAAATATACTGAACAGATTCAAAAAGTTAGAGTAGAAGGACATAGTTCATCTGAATATAGAACAGCAAAAACTGATGAAGAAAAATATTCTATGAATAAAAAACTATCAGAATCAAGAGCAAAACAAGTTCTTGAATATACTTTATCAAATGAAAATGAAATGGTTGTAAATACTTTACCATGGTTAAATGACTTTTATGAATCAGAGGGTATGTCTTCTGAGCATCCAATTTTAAATGAAGATGGAACAGAAAATAAAGTTTTATCAAGAAGAGTAGAGTTTAGAATAAATAAAATAGTTCAGCAATAAGGAGCTTATTATGAAAGAAAGTTTACTTGCCTTATGTCTACTTGTTTTTATTAGTGGTTGTAGCTCTAAGGAGCATACAACTGCTATTACAGTTAAAGAAAAAGATGGTTTGATAAATAATAAGGGTGAAGTATTAGTTAAGCCTATTTATAAAAAAGTTTTTCATTTAGACAATTTAACTTCAAATGATTATGCTCATCCTAATTATGTAAATTTTCATTGGATTCATATATCTGATGAAAAGTTTGCTATTGTAAAAAATATAGATAATAAATATGGAATAATCGATAGAGAAGGTAATTTAAAATTAAAAGTAATTTTTGATTCTATTGGTAATTTTTTTAATGGTTTTGCAAAAATTGAAGTAAATCAAAAATTTGGTTTAATTAATGAAGATTTTGAAATAGTTTTAAAACCTATTTATGATGGTGTTAGAGATGTTATAGATAACTCTGTTATTGTTAGAAATTTCAATAAAAATAAAAGAGTTCAATATGGATGTTTAAATGCTAATAATATGAATATGATTCTTCCTTTAGATTATGATATGATTTATTTATCAAGTGAAGATAGAATGAGAACAAATAAAGATGGTTTATGGGGATTTATTGATACTAAATGTAATATAATCTCAGAAAATAAATATCAATATGCAGATGATTTTTCAAATAAAATAGCAAGGGTTCAAAAAGATAATTTATGGACTCATATTGATTTAGATGGAAAAGAATTAAATAAAAAAACATTTAGTAATTCTGATAATTTTTAGGCTAAATATCTCCTAGTTTATTCTAGGAAATATTTATTTTTAAATGTAAATAAGTAAACTTAAATAAGACCAACCGCGTCTCTAATCACTCTCATTTTTTCACTTGCTATTTTAGAAGCTTTTGAAGCACCGTAAGCTAAGATTTCATGTACTTCTTTAGGATTTGCTAATAGATGTTCTCTTTTTTCTTGGTATGGCGCAAAATGTTCATTAATTTTATCAAGTAACGTTAATTTAAAGTGTCCATAACCTTCACCTGGTGTTGCATATCTTTGTTGTAAATCTTTTAATTCATTTTCATTCATAAATAATTCAGATAATTTATAAATATTACAATTTTCCCATTCTTTTGCTTCATCAAGTTCTTTTGAATCTGTTACAATTCCCATAACTTGTTTTTTAATTTTTTTCTTAGTGTTAAACATATCAATAGTATTACCATAAGATTTAGACATCTTAGCACCATCAGTTCCTGGAACAGTTGCTAAATCTTCATCAACTTTTGATTCAGGCATTACAAAAATTTCTTGTTTATATGCATGATTAAATGAAGTTGCAATATCTCTTGTCATTTCAACATGTTGAATCTGATCTTTTCCAACTGGAACAATATTTGAATCAAATAATAAAATATCAGCTGCCATTAATACAGGATATGAAAATAATCCATGATTTGCTTGAATTCCACGTGCTGTTTTGTCTTTATAAGAATGAGCTCTTTCAAGTAGTCCCATTGAAGTATGATTTGATAATAACCAGTAAAGCTCTAATACTTCTTTTACATGATGTTGTACCCAAAATGTTGATTTTTCTGGATCCATTCCTAATGCTAAAAAGTTAACTGCTGCTTCAAAAGTGTTTTGTTCTAAAACTTCTTTATCTTTTACTGATGTTAATGCATGATAAGATGCAATAAACGCAAATAATTCTCCGTCGTTTTGAGACTCAATCATCTTTTTTACCATTCCAAAGTAGTTACCAATGTGAATAGTTCCTGATGGTTGAATACCTGATAATATTCTCAAATTCATTCCTTAATAAAAATTTGAGTAATTATATCGAAAGTAACTAAAATTACTTAGAGGCTATTTTTATATTTAATTGTGAAATAAGTAGTTCTAAATGCATAATTAAATCATAATATTCACCCATATAAGATAATGGTACTTTTGTTTCATTTTTAATCTCTTTTCTTAATTTCTCAAGTTCTTCTAAATTTTGTTTTAATTCAACAAGATTTAATTCATCTATTATTTTATCAATTCCTTGAATTTTATCGTACCATTTATATATTTTTGAACGAATACTCCATCTATATAGAGGTAATACTCCTTTAAATAAAGGGAATAATAGTGTTAATAAAGGAATTAAAAGAATTTTTAATCTATCAAGATTAGAAGCAATCCAATAAGGAAATATTTTCTCTAACCAAGTATCTCCATAAGTATAGTATCTGGCTGCTTCTTCACTTACTGGAATTGTTAAATTTGAGATATTAGGAAATTGATCGTTTTTTTCAAATAGTCCTTTTTTATTATGAATTGTAAATAATTTTCTTAAAAGTAATCTTTGTAATTCATCTGATAAACTATCATTTATCACAAGATTTGCAGTTGTAGCTAGTAAATTTGAATCCTCATAAGGAATATTTCTATATAAATCAATAGTTCCCTCATAAAGAGATAAAGACTCTAAATAGTTATATTTTCTGCTATATGCTTTACTTCTTTTAAAACTAAAAACATTTATTGAAGAGTCTTCAAGTAACTCTTTTATTACTTTTGAGTTAGCAGAACCTACAACAAACATAGCATCAATTTTATCATTCATCAATAGTTTTTTTGATTTACTTGAATCATAAGAATATAAAGTAGAGTTTTCTTTACTTATTCCATTGTCTTTTAATATTTGTAAGGCTAAATGATTAGTGCCACTACCTTCTACACCAACAGATATTTTTTTTGAAGTTAGTTCAACAATATAGTCTATTGTATATTTTTTATTTTTATAAAATACCCATATTGGTTCATAATATATAGATCCAATTGCTTTTAAATGTTTTTGTTTTTCATTTAATTCTATACCATTTTGAACAAAGGCAATATCAACTTTTTTATCTTGTAATAATTGTAAGTTTTGCATAGAACCAGAACTTGTAACAATATTTACTTTTACTTTTTCATCTTCTAAAATCTTTTTATAAAGTAGCGCAGTTTTATAGTATTGACCATCTTTAGAGCCTGTTGCAATTGTGAACTCTTTTTTTGGACTTGGTTGAATAAATTGTGCTGTGATATAAAAAGATGCAATTACAAGTAGAATAATTGGAATGGAGATGCTAAGGAATTTATATTTCATTTAATCACTTCTTTTATTTTTTTATTAATTATAACAAAAATTTAAGGATAAAAATTATTACTTAGGATTTATTTTAAAATTTTTATGCTACAATCTGCAAAAAATTTTTGGAGAATATAATGGCAATAGTTAGAGTAGAAAGAGCATGTGGATGTTTTAGAAATTCAGATTTTGAAGAAACAACAGAGTTTGAAACAATTGATGAAGCATTAGCAAAAGCAAATGAAATGTGTATAATTATGAATGAAGATTTTTGTCATAAACATACTTTTAAGTCAGAATATATTGATGGTGAAGTTGTAATAAAAATGGGAATGAACGGATAATATTTCTAATTCATCTAATCTCTTTGTAGCAATTTTTAGATATAATGCAAAAAATATAAATACAAAGAGAAAAGATGATTGATATAAAACTACTACAAAGAGACTTTGAAAATGTTGCGACAGCCTTAAAAAGAAAAGGTGTAGCTCAAGAAATTTTAGACAACTTAAAATCTATCTCAGAAGATGCAAAGCAAAAAAGACAAGACATGGAAAATGTTACAGCTGAGCAAAATAAACTATCAAAAGAATTCGGAAGATATAAAAAAGAGGGCTTAGATATTGCTCCACTTCAAGAAAATATTAATAATCTTAAAGCAAATAAACAAGTATTAGAAGATGAAGTAAGAGTTTTAGAAGAAAATCTTACAGCTATTGCTTTAGGTGTTCCAAATATGCCAGATGCAAATGTTCCAGATGGTGCTGATGAAGATGAAAATATTGTTTTATCTGTAATTGGAGAAAAACCAGAATTTTCTTTTGAGCCAAAAGAACATTGGGATTTAGATAATGGTTGGATTGATTTTGAAAAAGGTGTTAAATTAGCAAAATCAAGATTTGCAGCGCTAAGAGGTGATGGTGCTAGAATGGAGAGAGCTTTAATTAATTATATGCTTGACTTTAATAGAGCTAGAGGATTTGAAGAGTGGTATGTTCCATTTATGGCAAATTCAAATGCACTACAAGGAACAGGTCAATTACCAAAATTTGAAGATGATTTATTTAAAATTGAAGGTGAAGATTTATACTTAATTCCTACTGCAGAAGTTTCACTTACAAATCTTGTAAATGATGAAATTATTCCAAGTGAAGAACTTCCTATGTTACTTACATCTTATACTCCATGTTTTAGAAAAGAAGCAGGAAGTGCAGGACGTGATACAAGAGGACTTATTAGACAACATCAATTTGATAAAGTAGAAATGGTTGCGATTACACAACCTTCTCAATCAGATGAAATATTTGAAAAAATGGTAAATTGTGCAAGTGATTTATTAACATCATTAGGTCTTCCTCATCAAAAAGTTCAATTATGTACAGGAGATTTAGGATTTAGTGCAGCAACTACAATCGACTTAGAAGTTTGGTTACCAGGACAAAATAAATATAGAGAAATTTCATCAATTTCAAATACAAGAGAATTCCAAAGTAGACGTGCAAAAATTAGATATAAAGATGGAAAGAAAAATATCTTAACTCATACATTAAATGGTTCATCATTAGCAGTAGGTAGAACATTACTTGCTATTATGGAAAACTATCAAAATGAAGATGGAAGTGTAAGAATTCCTGACGTTCTTAAAAAATATATGCAATAAAACTTTTTAAATAGGTGGATTAAATTATCTGCCTATTTTTTATAATATCTACCCTTCTATTAAACTAATAAAAACTAAGTACTAATTCTACAAAATAATTATAAGTAAACTTTATATAATAAAAAAATAGGTATTGAAAAATATTTGAAATAAGTAAGTATTGTAAGAAATAAAAAAGAAGCTTTATCTAGAGAAAAATGTTACAGCTACGTTATTTTTATCTAAGGAGAGAAAGTTGATAAAACTTCTATTTGTGAAAGTATACAATAAAAATTTTAAAAATGCTACGTTAATGCTACGAAATATTGAAGAAATTTAAAATTCTTTTTTATGAAAATAAATTAAGAAAAATATAAGTTTAGGAGTTTAAATAAGAGGATTAGAAAAGATAGTAAAATTAATTACTATTTTTCTTTTTAAAGTTTTTATTTAGCAGTATTATCAAAAGTTCTAGCAAAACCTTCTAAGTCTTTTTTCTTTAAATCACCATTGTAAACAATATCTTCAACTTTTACATCTTTATCATTTAATACTTTCGGTACAACTTCTGCACCATCTAAAACTTCCATATGAGAGCTTAATTCATCTTCACTATATGCCATTTGCATATCAGCACTTGCAACATGAGGTATATTTTCTATTACTCTTAATTTTTTAAGTTCCTCTTCAACCCCAGCACCTTCAATTGTAATAATAATTCTTCCTAATTCATCATGCATATGATAATCACATACATCACAATTCTTTAATGATTCTACAACTTCATCTATAAATTTTGGTAATGTTTTTACTACGATACTTGAAATATTCATTTTTTAATCCTTTTAATTAATCAATTTTATAATAGTTTATTCTATTATCATCACTAGATACTAGAATCTCATTTTCACTAATAAATATAATATTAGTAATTGTCGTTTGATTATCTTTTAATATATGTAAATCTTTTTTTGTTTTTGTATTAAAAACACTAATCTCATTATTTTCATTATATGCAATTGCTCCGAGGTTTCCACTAGGACTTAATCCTGCACTATAAATTAAAAAATTTGTAGTTTTATAATATGCAGTATTTCTTTTTATATTATAAACAACAGCACGTCTATCTTGTCCTGCTGTTAAAATTATATTGTTTTTTAAATCTACTTGGAAAACATTATCTAAATTTTGTTTTTCAAATTTTTTTATTACTTTAAATGACTTTACCTCTAACATATTTAAAATACCACTTTCATCAGCAATAACTATATTTTTTTTATCTTCGTTTATTACAAAATGTGAAAATTTAGATTGAGATATCTGTTTTTTATAAATATTCGTTTTTGATTTAATATCAAATAAATATACTTGATTAGAAAGTAGGGCAAAAACAATTTTATCTTTTGATATAAATTTTGCTTGTGCAATAAACATCCTTTCTTTTGATGAAATTAAATTTATTAACTTACCATCTTTATAGATATTTATATCTCTACCACCTTTTTCACCTTGTGATAAAATTAGAATCATATCATCAAGTACATCAATACTATAAATTTTAGAATCAACTAAATCACCCATAAAATCTTTGATTTTTTCTAAAGTAATTGACTTGATTCTCTTTTTAGTTTTTATATCAAATATATCAAGAGTTGAACCTCTTGTTCCCACATAAATTTTATCATCTTTATAAACTAAACTAGTAACCCCAGAACTTGCAAGATATGTAAATGATGCTTGATACTCTTTTGCATTTAAAATATTTAAAAAAATCAAGATAAAAATAAATAGTTTTACTAGTTTCATTTTTTTCCTTAATTGATAATTTTAATAGCTTCAACAGGACAAGTTTTTATGCAATAGCCACAAGATGTACAATTATCATTTATTTCAGGTCTAAACATAGCTAAAAAATCAATTGCATCATCTAAACAAGGATCTTTACAAGAAAAACACATAGTTTGATTCCATGATAAACATTTACTTATATCAATTTGAATTTTTGCATCTATATTTTTTTTATATTCAAGTTTTAAAACATCATTAGGACAAATATTAGCACACTCATCACAGTATGTACATCCACTAATTAGCAAATCTAATTTAGGTGTTTTATCATCTTGAATAATAATTATATTTTCTTCACAAACTGTACTACATATTCCATCACACTCTATGCAGTTTGTAAAAAAAATTGATTCATCATTATAATAAGATGGTCTAATAATTTTCTCTTGTTTTTCATCTATTTTAAATGAAGAAACAAGAGAGTTAAATAACTCTCTTCTTTTCATAGCTTACTTAACACCTTCATTAATAGTGTCAACTAAATTTGATTTTGAATTTGATTCTTTTGTTCTAAAATCAGCTTCAAATACATTTTTTGGTACATCATTTCCAACAGATTGAGGAGCATGACATTGTGTACAGTTAAATCTTGCACCTGCTAATGTAGGTAATGATTTTCCAACAGTTTTAAAATCACTTGTATTTTCAACTGTTTTTCCTTCTTTTGTAATTATACCATCTTGTGATAATGCAGTACTTGGTCTAAAGTCTGTAAAGTGAGACTTTGGAATTGGTGTTGCATTCATTGATACAGCAACAGCTGGTTCATGACAAGTAGTACATTGATTACTATTTATAGTAATTGGTAACATTCCTTCAACATCATGAGGAATCATAGGAGGAGCATTTTCATATGCACGTTCTATTTTATACCCACTCATAGGTTGGCTTTTACCATATTTTGTTTCATTTGGCATAACTTTATTTTCTGAATAAAGATCAGCAGTTCTTAATCCTAAAGACTCTTCACTTACAGTTTTTGTAGCAGTACATCCAACAATTAGAAATGTTGTAGCTACTGTTGCTGTTAAAGCTAATTTAAATAACTTCATTTTTTTCTCCCTTTTTTAAATTCTTAATTGAAAAATTTAGAGCATCATCATCACATACTTCAATACATCTTGCACAATTTGTACACTCCCCACTTAACACAGGAATAGAAGTTTTTGAAATCATATGTAAAACCTGATCTTCTGGACAAACTTCTTTACATTTCATACAAGAAGTACAATTAGGTGCATTATGATGAACTCTAATCAAACTAAATTTACCTATTAGTGAATGAAATCCACCAAGAGGACATATATGACCACACCAGCCATTTTTTAAAACAAATAAATCAAAAAGAAATATAACAAATATAGCAGCCCAACCAAAACCTAAACCAAATATAATTCCTCTATGAACCATTGATATAGGAGATATTAACTCAAAAGCTGCAATACCCATAAAAAAAGATATAACTAAACTAATCGCAATTACCCAATATCTCATATTTCTTGAAGCTGGTTGTTTTTTTTGGATTAAATTTAATCCAAGTTTTGCTCTTAAAAAATTTGCTGTATCTGTAATAATATTTACAGGACAAACCCAAGAACAAAATGCACGACCACCAATAATCATATAAAATACTGTAATTAAAAAAGCACCTAAAAGAACATCAAAAGATAATACTGCACCTGCAAATAACATCTGAATAACAGCATATGGATCACTAAGAGGAATAGTTCCTAAAATCAGTGATGAACTTAAATTTCCCATTAGAAAATTTATTCCATATATATTTGCAAGTACATATAAAATCATAATAGAAACCTGAGTGAATCTTCTAGCTATTAAGAATCTATATTTATCTAATAATCTTTTCATTAGTATAAATCCTCCATGCTACTATTTAAAGAATCAATTGCAGATTTCTTATTTATGTCTGTTGTATTCTTTTGACTTGTTGCACTTTCAAGTCTTTTTTCATCATTTTTATCCCAGCCTTTGATGTAATAATCTCCTGCTTTACCTTCTGCAATTTTACGAGGTAAAACAAAAATTGATGCTTTTTGTGTAACACAAGCTTTTTCACATAATCCACAACCTGTACAAACATCTGAGTGTACAACTGGTTTTAAAAATGCGTGTTTACCTGTTCTTTCATTTTTTGTGTATTCAACGCTAATAGCTTCTCCTAAAAGTGGACAAGCTCTATAACATGCATCACATTGAATTCCCCAAAAAGCAATACAAGCATTATCATCAATAACTGCAATACCCATGTTGGCTTTATTTATATCTAATTCTTTTTTGTCATTTTGTACAGATTTAATATCTAAAGCACCAGTAGGACATACTGGAACACAAGGAATATCTATACACATATAACAAGGTATTTCTCTTGGAGTAAAATACGGTGTTCCAAGAGGCATATTATCACCTGGCTTTGCCAGTTTTAATGTATCAAATGGGCAGCTTTCTACGCATAAACCACATTTGATACAAGTTGCTAAAAAATCATCTTCATCCAAAGCAGCAGGTGGTCTTAATATTAATTGGCTTGCTTTAACTTCATCAACATAAGCACTCCATGTAAGACCTGCTAAAATAGCAAGACCAGAGGCTCTTGCTATTTTAAGAAAAAATCTTCTTCTTTCTGACAAAGGTTCTTTTTTAGTATTTTCCATTTTGACTCATTTCATTTTAAGCACTAATATTATGCTTTGTAAATTTTTACCGCACATTTTTTAAAGTCTGTTTGTTTCGATTGTGGACAAGTTGCATCTAAACATACTTTATTAATAAATACTTTTTCATCAAACCAAGGCACAAATACAAGTCCTCTTGAAGGTCTATTTCTTCCTCTTGTTTCAACTCTTGCTTTTACTCTTCCACGTCTAGATTCAACCCAACATAAAGCACCTTGTTTAACATCATATTTCTTAGCATCTTGGGGATGCATATAACATAGTGCTTCTGGTACTGCTCTATATAATTCAGGAACTCTCATAGTCATTGTTCCTGAGTGCCAGTGTTCTAAAACTCTACCTGTACTTAACCATACTGGATACTCTTCATTTGGCATTTCTGGTGCATCCATATAAGGACGAGCAAAGATTTTTGCTTTATTTGTTAAAGGTTTTTTATTTGTATCTGTAATACCTTTTAAATTACCTTGAGGTAAAGCTTTTGCTAATTTTCCATAGAATGCAAAATCAGTTCCTTCTTTTCCATATTTTTTAGCATAAGGGTCATACTTAGTATTAAATCTCCATTGAGTTTCTTTACCATCAACAACTGGCCACTTAAGTCCTCTTACTCTATGGTAAGTATCAAAATCAGCTAAATCGTGTGCATGTCCTCTTCCAAAGTCAGCATACTCTTCAAATAAGTATTTTTGAATAAAGAATCCGTAACCTTTAAATACTTTTCCATCAGAACCAACAACATTTCTTGAATCTCCAAAACCATCAGTATTGTCATACCCTGCTTGAATATCATCTTTTTGATCTAACTTATAAGATTTTGCTTTTTCATTTGCAAAAAGAATTTCATACATAGTTGTATCTTCTGTATATCCCATTGCTTTTGCTTGTTCTATTACATTTGGTAATTTTTTAGGACTTCCATCTTTATTTTTACCTCTTAAAGGTTGCTCACCCCATACATCTTTTACTGTAAATCTTTTTGAAAGCTCAACCCATTGCCATGTATCAGACATTGCATCACCTACTGGTAATACTTGTTGTCTCCAATGTTGAGTTCTTCTTTCAGCATTTCCATAAGCTCCCCATTTTTCAAACATCATTGCAGATGGTAAAATAAGGTCAGATACTTTTGCAGAAATTCCTGGATATCCATCAGAAGTTACAATAAAGTTATCCATTTCACGTGCTGCTTTAATCCAATGTGATGCAGATGCTGAATCTTGGTAAGGATTACAAACATTTACCCATGCAAATTTGATAACACCATCTTCAATATCTCTATGAATTTTCATAATATGTTGATTTCCAACTGGATTAATTGTTCCTTCTGGAACTTTCCAAGCATTTTCAACAATTTTTCTATGTTTCCCATTTGCTACCATCATATCTGCAGGTAATCTATGTGCGAATGTTCCAACTTCTCTTGCAGTTCCACAAGCAGATGGTTGACCTGTTAATGAGAATGCTCCAGAACCTGGTTTTGCTTGTTTATTTAGTAAGAAGTGAACATTATAAGCTAAAGTATTTACCCATGTTCCTCTTGTATGTTGGTTCATACCCATAGTCCAAAAAGATACAACTTTTCTATTTTTTTCAATATATAAGTCAGCTAACTCTTTGATTTTTTTCATAAATACTTCATCCGATTCATCAGGGTTACCTTTTGAAACTTGTGTAGTATATTCAGCTGTATATGGTGCTAGGAATTTTTTATACTCTTCAAATGAAATTTCCCAGTGTTTAAGACCAGCTGGTTTATTAACCATTTTATCACCTTCTTTATAACCATAAGGTTCTAATGCAGGTGCTTCATCAGCAGAAACGATTTTTGACATTTCTTTTGAAATAGTTTCCATTTCTTTATCAGTATATTTACCATCAACTATAGATTTTTCATCTGATCTTCTCATACCATATCCCATGTTTACAGGAGATGCTGCAAAGATAATATGTTCTTTTATAAATTTCCAATCAATTGCTTCTGGATTATTATATACAATCTCTCTTGCAATATAATTCCATAATGCTAAATCTGAATTTGGTTTAAAAATAATTTCAGTATCGGCAATATCAGAAGTTCTATGTCTATAAGTTGATAAATTTACAATCTTAACTCTCTTAGGATCAGATAATTTTCTATCAGTAACTCTTGACCATAAAATAGGGTGCATTTCTGCCATATTTGATCCCCATGTTACAATAGTATCTGTTAACTCGATATCATCATAACATCCAGATGGTTCATCAATTCCAAATGTTTGGTAGAAACCAACAACAGCAGATGCCATACAGTGTCTAGCATTTGGATCAAAGGCATTAGATCTAAATCCACCTTTCATCATTTTTTGAGCTGCGTATCCTTCTTGAATTGTATATTGTCCAGATGAAAATACACCAACACCTTCAGGTCCAGCATGTTTTAAAGCTTTTTTGATATTAACTTCCATTTCATCAAAGGCTCTTTCCCAAGAAACTGGAGCAAAATTTCCTTTTTTATCAAATTCACCTTTTGCATTAACTCTTAATAATGGTTGCTTTAATCTATCTGCACCATACATAATTTTTGCATTAAAGTATCCTTTGATACAATTAAGCCCTCTATTTACAGGTGCTGCAGGATCACCCTTAACAGCAACTATTTTTCCACCTTTAGTTGCAAGCATAATCCCACAACCAGTTCCACAGAAACGACAAGCTGCCTTATCCCATCTCCATGAACCTTCTGCTACATTTGCCTGTGCTTTTAACTCAGCAGGTACTGTCATACCAATTGCTGCTGCTGCAGAAGCTGCTGCAGAGCTTTTTAGAAAATCTCTTCTTGAAAGCGACATATTTTCTCCTTTAATGAAATTAAAATGTTTTAACATAAGCATTCTAACATACTATGATGGATTATTAATTGATTATAATCAAGAATTTTAAGTTTTAATTAAGATAAAAATTGTCCTGTTTCACTTTTTATAAAATTTATTTTAATGTATAATATATGTATATTTAGATTATTAGAAACTAAACTTTTTTATAAAAGGATTTATTATGAAAATTGCCTTAGTTAAAGAGATAAAAATACATGAATATAGAGTAGCTTTAACTCCTGATGATGTTGAGGTTTTAGTTAAAAATTCACATGAGATTTTTGTTGAGCATAATGCTGGTTATGAAACTGGTTTTAGTGATAAAGAGTATGAAAAAGCTGGTGCATTAATTGTTTTTGATAAACAAGAATTATTTGATAAAGCAGAAATGATTATAAAAGTTAAAGAACCACTTACACAAGAGTATGAATTTTTTCATGAAGGACAAATTCTATTTACTTATTTACATATTGCTGCAAATAAAGAATTAGCATTATTCTTATTAAATAAAAAGATAAGTGCTATTGCTTATGAAACAATAACAGATGAAAAAGGAGGACTTCCTTGCTTAACTCCAATGAGTGAAATTGCAGGAAGACTAGCTGCACAAGAGGGTGCTAAGTATTTAGAAAAACCTTTTGGAGGAAGAGGTGTTTTATTAGGTGGAGTTCCTGGGGTTGAAAGAGGAAATGTTGTAATAATAGGTGCTGGAATTGTAGGCTTAAATGCTTGTAAAATGCTTGTTGGCTTAGGTGCAAATGTTATTGTTTTAGATATAAGTGCTTCAAGATTAGCTTATTATGATGATTTATTCGCTTCTAAAGTTACAACACTATTTTCAAATAGAACAAATATTTTAAAAACAATCAAAAATGCTGATTTAGTTATTGGTGCTGTTTTAATTCCTGGAGCAAAAGCACCTAAACTAATTACAAAAGATGATTTAAAACTTATGAAGAAAAATTCAGTAATTGTAGATGTTGCTATTGATCAAGGTGGATGTTTTGAAACATCAAAAATCACATATCATGATAATCCTACTTATATTGTAAATGATGTAGTGCATTATTGTGTTGCAAATATGCCAGGAGCTGTTTGTTTAACATCAACACTTGCTTTAAGTGCTAGTACTTTAAAATTTACTTTAGATATTGCAAATAAAGGTTTAAAAAAAGCTCTTTTTGATGATAAACATTTATTAAATGGACTTAACACCTATAATGGAAAATTAACAAATAAAGCAGTTGCTTTTAGTTTAAATTTACAATATGAAGAAGAAGTTTTTTAAAATAATTTTGTATACTTCTACTTTTATTTATTATAAAAGGATTTTATTATTTTAGAGTATATAAATTTATCAATTTTAGCACTATTTATTCCTACATTTTTTATTGTTTCTATTACTCCTGGAATGTGTATGACTTTATCTTTAAGTATGGGAATGAGTATAGGATTAAAAAGAACTATATATATGATGTATGGTGAATTATTAGGTGTTGGTTTAGTTGCTAGTTCTTCTGTTATTGGAATTGCTGCTATTATGCTTGAATATCCATCTATTTTTTTAGTATTAAAGTATGCAGGTGGAGCTTATCTTATTTATCTTGGTATTTCAATGTTTTTGTCACGTGGTAAGATGTCATTAAATTTAGATAAAAATAGTTTTAATGTTTCAAATAAAAATCTAGCAATTCAAGGTTTTATAACAGCAATTGCAAATCCAAAAGGTTGGGCATTTTTTATTGCATTATTACCACCTTTTATTGATAAAAATTTAGATTTTGCTCCACAATTATCTGTTTTAGTTTTTTTTATTTTATTATTAGAATTTACTTGTTTATTGATTTATGCAAGTGGGGGAATTACATTAAGAAAGTTATTGCAAAACTCATCAAATGTTAAGTTATTAAATAAAATAGCAGGAACTATGATGATTGGTATTGGAGTTTGGTTAGCTTTAGGGTGATTAAAGCAATCAAGTAAATTGTATATATAAAAAAATTAAGGATTTAAAAATGTCATATTTTCCTGCTTTTATAAGGTTTGATAATAAAAAGATTTTAATAGTAGGTGCGGGAAAAATTGCTTTTGAAAAATGCAAACATTTATTAGACTTTACAAGTGATATTACAATTATTTCTAGTTTTTATTGTGATGAAATAAAAGAGTTAATTTCATCACATTCTTTAGATTTTATACAAAAAGATTATGAAAAAGGCGATATAAAAGGTTTTGATATTGTAATTGCTGCTTTAGATAATCTAAGTATTCAAGAATCAATATATCAAGAAAGTAGAGAGTTTAACTGCTTATGTAATTGTGTAGATTTTACTAACTATTGTGATTTTATTTTTCCTTCATATATTAAAAAAGGTGATTTAACAATAGCAATTTCAACATCAGGTACATCGCCATCTATGGCAAAACATTTAAAAATATATTTACAAAAACTTATACCTGATTCAATTGAAGACTTTCTAAAACAGATGAAAGAGTATAGAGATACAATGCCAAAAGGAAAGAAAAGAATGGAGTTTTTAAATAATAAAACTAAAGAGTATATTTCTAAATGGAAGTAAAACTTAGTATAAATTTTGTTCCATTATCTTGTATAAATTTATAGTTACTCTTTGCTAATTTATTTGAAAATTGCTTAATTAGTTTTAATCCTAAACCTTTTTGTTTATTATTTTCAATAAAACCTTTTCCATTATCTTTTATAGTCAAAATAATTTGATTTTTCTCTTTTTTTATTTCTAAATTAATAATACAAATATCTTTTTTATCAAAATGCTTAATCGAGTTTGTTAATATCTCATTTACAATCATTCCTAAAGAAACTGCTGAATCTATATCTATATTTAATAGTTCTATATTTTTATTAATAAGAATATTCTCTTTTTCATAAGCGATTGTAATTTCATCAATAATTTTTTCAATATAATCAGCACAATCTATTTTGGATAAAGTATCACTTTCATATAAATATTCATTTATTAAAGACATTGCTTTAATTCTTGTAATAATTTTTGAAAATGAGTTTTTAAAATCTTTATTTTCAAATATATTTGATTCTATTGATAATAATCCTATTACCATATGAAAATTGTTTTTAACTCTATGATAAAGCTCTTTTAATAAAAGCTCTTTTTCTTCTACTAAAGATTTAATATTACTTGTTCTTTCTTTTATCTGATTTTCTAAAAGAATTTCATTATTTGTTTTAAATAAGATAAGTTCTTTTTGAATTTTTAGCTTTTCATTTTGTGCTATATAAAAACGATTTGTAAGAATTAAAGCAAAAAATATAATCTCAAAAAATGAACCAAATAGAAAAGAGTATCTATTTATATCATTACTTTCAATCCAGCCATTTACCATTGCAGACATTAAAGAAATTGTAATCATGTAAATAGTCATTGCAAATAAGTAGTATTTTACATTTTTGTCATTTTCTTTTTTCCAAATATAAATAGCAATTGAAAATAAAAGTAAAAATGCTACTGAAGCAAGATTATTCATAACTTCAAACCAAGGTTGAAAACTATATACAATAAGTATAGATAAAAGAGCAAAAACTAGAGCAAAAATATTTAAAAACTTATACATTTTAGGTAAATATGTTTTAATATTTAAAAACTCTGCTGAAAAAAGTATTAAAAACATTACAAATAATGAGGTAACCATTATAAACTCATGAAAATAACCATCAATAATAGTATGTAATATTAATCCACTATAAGCACTAACCCATAAAAGATAGAAAAAAGTATAAGCACTATAATATAGATAAATTTTCTCTTTTAATCTAATATACAAAAATAGATTGATTAGTGTAATAAAAAATATCGTACCAAAATAAAACATATATAAAAAATCTTGATATTGTCCATAAATAGTATTAAAATGTTTTTTTGTATAAATTTCAAACTCATTAGACGATGTTAGTTTTGAATTTGCTTTTATATAATAAGTTTTTATTTCATTTTCTTTGATAAGTAGTTCAAATGTTGGTTTGTGATTTAATATTGATCTATTTTCAAGTTTTACTATTAAACCATTTTTATCTTCTATATATTTATCATTTATTTTTTTATATAAAACCACTTCATTGTAATATGGTTCTGTAAAATATAGAATAAATTTATTTTCTAGACTTTGATTATGAATTTGAAGTTTAAACCAAAGGTTCGCTCTTTTATGACCAAAACTAAATTGACTAGGACTTTGCTCAAACTTTTGATTTTTGATAGTATCAATTGTCAAATTATTTGTTTCATCATAAAAAGACTCAATAATAAAGTTGTTTTTCTTTTTTATATCAACTGGTAAAATAATAGTTGCAAAAATAGAGTTCAAACAAAATAGTAATAGTAAAATAATTCTTAAGATATTAAGCCTTTTTTAGAATATACCCAAGACCAACTACTGTTTGAATATTTAACTTTGGTGCTTTTATTCTAAGTCTTCTTACAGTATCTCTAATCGTAGAATTTGAAATATTTTTATTTCCCCATACAAAGTCAGTTAAGATTTCAAAGGAAATACTTTGATTTAGATTTGATGCTAATACATATAAAAGTTCTATCTCTTTTTTTGTAAAATCAATAGTGCAATTTTCTATATATAATATTTTGGCTTCTAAGTTATATATTTGATTTTCGCCTAAATCAATTAAATTGTTATTTATAGAGTTTATAGGTTTATTAGTTGTTATATTTTTAAATAAATCTATCTTTTTTAAAGCAACTCTTATAGTTGCTTCTACTGTACTTAAATCAAAAGGTTTTATTAAAAATCCAAATATATTAGTATCACTTGCATTTATTATTGTTTGAGAATCACTATATGCAGTTGTATATATAATAGGTAAAAAATATCTTTCATTTATTAAATGTGCACAAGTAATTCCATCAATTGCACCATTGATATTAATATCCATAAATACTAAATCAATTTGATTATTTTCAATTGTACGCATAGCTTCATCTGCATTTGAAACCTCAAAAATAGAAGCAAAGCCTAAACTATCAAGAATATTTATTAAGTAATGGGCACTAATAGCTTCATCTTCAACAATTAAAATATTTTTAATTTTGTTGTTCAAGTTATATCTTCCTTATTTGTGATTAATTTAAAATGAAATTGTATCTTAGCAAAATTATAAGAAAAAATATTACTAATTTAAAAGAATTTAGAAAATTTGTAGTAAAAAAATCATTTTCACACAGAAAATAAATAAGCTAAAAAAATTATAAAATTATAAAAATTATTTTTCAATATTAAATGTAAAAAACAAGTAATTATAAAATTATTTAAAACTAAAAAATACAATTTTAAATATAATAAAAACTATTATCATTTTCCGTTACTTTTCCGACATTTATTTGTTACTATTTCGAAATTTATGTATAAAGGCAAAAAATGAAAAGACTAATTGATTTTAGTTCACGTTTTAGAATACTAAAAGGTGGAAAAGTAAGTTTAGTGGTTAGTGCACTAATAGGAAGTACAACACTAAGCTTTGCAGCTCCAAGTGGAGGAGTTGTAACTTCTGGTAGTGCAAATATATCTTCTAGTGGGAATACCACAAATATTATTCAAAATACAGGCAATGTAACCATAAACTGGAATAAGTTTAATATAGCCTCAAATGAAACAGTAAATTTCAAACAACCAAATGTAAACTCAATAGCATTAAATAGAGTAATTGGAAATGAAAAGTCTATTATCAATGGAGCATTAAATGCAAATGGTCAAGTATGGATACTAAACTCAAATGGTGTCTTATTTGGTAAAAATGCAAAGATAAACACTGCAGGACTTCTTGCTACTACAAAAAATCTTTCAGATGAAGATTTTAATGCAGGTAATTATAACTTTAAAGGTAACTCAACTGAATCTGTAATAAATCTAGGAGAAATAGATATCTCTGATTCAGGATACGCAACACTTCTAGCAAATACAGTTTCAAATGAATGATACAGCTACCCTAACTAGGACATAGAATTTATTAGTCTATGATAAAATAAAAACCTAAAAAGGGAAGACAATGGCAAACAAAAAGTATACACAAGAATTTAAAGATTCTACTGTTCAATTAGCATTAAACAGTGAAGAAAAAACTTCAACAATTGCAAAAGATTTAGACCTAAATTTAAAAACACTGTACTTATGGATTAGCACTTATAAAAAAGCAAATAATATTTCAACAAGAACTAGAAAAGAATTCCAAGAACCAACAATAAAAGAGTCTTT